>CAYILC010000033.1:6428-9349 GCA_964364145.1 uncultured Pseudomonadales bacterium | reverse complement strand
CACCCCAAGAAGTATTGGATGATTTTCCTTTCACCTCTCCGTGAATGTCTGGATGATAGGTGACCCACAGACCACCAAAGGTATTCCCAAATTGATCCAGTAAAATCTTGCCTTTCCGTTTTGCTTCTTCCCCCTCGCGTTCTTCAAAAGAGAGAGTAATAAACAGTTGTTTAAGTGGAAATGTTTGGTTTGTCAATGTTTTGAGTGTGCGTTCTAGAGTTGTAAGTGGTTCCGTATATGTTGGAATAATAATAATATGTTTCATCTTTTTCCAGTGTTCAAGTTTTTTTACGTCTCGTAACCAGTCGTATGCAATCGAGGCACGAATTTTAAAATGAGCAATAATCGCCAGCACAGACATGGAGAGTGAGCGGTACAGCCAGTACACATCAAACGTGATAATGTAATACGCGACAATTTCTGGAATCAAGAACGAACCCCACAGCGGAAAAAGAATGAGCGACCACGAAGTAAAACCCGGAAGTATTTCTAGGAAACGCTGCGTCCTTACTGGATGGCGGCGAACAAAACGTCTTAACATAGAACTCCTAACCTTAACTCAAATGAAATACTCTTTCTGCGTTTGCTGTTGTAAACCTCTCACATTCCTGTTGCGATATGCCCAATACTTTTGCAAGTTCTTGTACTGTTTCTGTAATGAACTCTGGTTTATTTGTGTTGCCTCGTTTGCTTTGAGGTGGAAGAAAAGGGGCGTCTGTTTCAAGAAGAATACGATGTGTTGGAGTATTTTTCGCAAGCTCACGAAGAGCCTCAGCATTTTTATATGTCAGATTTCCAGCAAAGCTTATATTGCTTCCAAGTGCTACCGCTTCTTGTAAGTAATCGAGTGTACCAGACATACAATGAAGAACAAATTTTATTCCTGGGTTTACTTTCAATATTGAAATTACATCGTTGTACGCATGTTCATGCGTATCACGACAATGAATAATAACCGGTAGATCATAGTGATGTGCAAGCGTTATCTGAAGTTCAAACAGATTTTTTTGATTCTGCTTTATCATTTCTTGATCCTGTAAGTCTGTCGGTAATCGATAGTAATCCAATCCACATTCGCCTACCGCCACAATTTTATGATGTTTATCCCGGTCCCGGTCTAGTAGGTTTTTTAACACCGTCATATGCATATCGTTGTTGCTACGATCTGCACACTCATCCGGATGAATACCCACCGTTGCGTAGAGATTTTGCTCTTGTTGCGCTATTTCTATTGCGACTTTGCATGATTGTGAATCCGTGCCAATCACGATACTTTTTACTACACCGATTTCTTGAGCGTGTCTCCAATACATTCTCCAGTCCGAGCTTAACGGTTCAAGATTATAGTGAACATGCGTGTCGATGATCATACAGTCAGCTTTGGAAATAGCGGTTGAATCGGACCAATTTTATCGCGAGAAAAATACTCCAATAATATTTTGGCAGTTTTTGGCATGAAAGGTTGGAGATCAAAAGAGAGTTGAATAAGACCTTCAACAATATTTTGCATCACTGCAGTTTTTTCTATTTCTGCTAGTATCCATGGTTTTTTATCTGTTAATGTTTTATTTAGCTCGGTGACTTTTAGCCACACCGCGTCAACAGCATCTTTGAGACGATAGGACTCAATGGCTTCGGCAACAGCAACCGTGAAAGTTGTAGGAGCCGGCACTTTCTGTATTTGAAGTGCCTCGCAAAGTTTGGCAGTACGTGATGCTAGATTTCCTAACTCATTTGCGAGATGCGCGTGGTATGTTTCTTTCAATCGATCAATAGTGAAATCCGCGTCATCGGTTGTAGACATCTCATGAAGGAAATAATATCGCAACGTTTCGCTACCAAATTTCTGTATGATCTCAATTGGATCAATAACATTTCCCAATGTTTTGCTCATTTTTTGACCACCCACTGTAATATATCCGTGGACGTATACATTTTTTGGCAACGAAAGTTTTGCCGAAAGCAACATCGCAATCCAGTAGACAGTATGGAAGCGAATAATCCCTTTTCCAAAAAGGTGAATATTGGCCGGCCACCATTTTTTATACAATGAATCATCAAAACCAAATCCAATACCACTTTGATAGACATTGAGTGCGTCAAACCACACGTACATCATTTGTGAAGGATCGTTGGGAACCTCGACGCCCCAACCTCGGGCTCTCTCTCGAGTGCGAGAGATGCTGATATCGTTTACTTCACCGTGTAAAAAGCCGAGAACCTCATTTTTTCGTTGGTCTGGAACAATTTTTAACGCATCTGTTTCAATAAGTTTTATGAGTTCGTCTTTGTATTTTGATAATCGGAAAAAATAATTTTTTTCGGTTACCACATCCAATTTTTTACCAGGATGTTCGAAGCATTCGCCATTTTCATCAAGTTCATCTTTAGGATAAAAAGTTTCGCACCCAACACAATACAGTCCTTCGTATTTTTTCTTGTAAATATCACCCGCGGTGTCACAGAGTTTCCAAAGCTCTTGGCTTGATTGATGATGCGGTTTACTGCTTGCGCGCTCATAAATATCAAGTTGAACGTCTAGGTCTGATAAGAGTTGTTTGAAGTACTCGGCGTTGAGGTCGCAGAACTTCTGAACCTCTGTATCGGCTTTCTCTGCTGCCTGAACGATCTTTAACGCATTTTCATCTGCGCCACTTAGATAGAGTGTTTCGTCGCCCAAAATGCGATGGTATCGTGCAATAACATCACCCTGAACGAACTCATAGGCGTGTCCCAAGTGCGGTTTGGCATTCACATACGGAATAGAAGCGGTAATATAGAACTTCATTGGGCGTATTGTAGCTTGAAATGCTCGAGAAAGAAAGATTACTTCTCTTCAATCTCTCCGCCAAACAATCTCATCAGCTTATTGCTCCAAATCTCTGCCCAAGACTCCACTTTCAATTTTTGAAGTGCTAATT
>CAYILC010000033.1:0-6328 GCA_964364145.1 uncultured Pseudomonadales bacterium | reverse complement strand
TTATTGCTCCAAATCTCTGCCCAAGACTCCACTTTCAATTTTTGAAGTGCTAATTTGTAACCTTTTGTCTGCATTGTTTCGGCAATAGAAGAGATTGTAGCAGAGGAAACTTTCAATAATTTGCGGATATACTCATAACTTTTCCCCTGATCCAATAACACACCAATAGCAAGGCGTTTGGCAAAGATGGAAAGCTCGGTTTTTGAGAAAAAACCTTCACAGAATAACCGCGATTCTCTACGAGAAGACAGGTCAACAAATACCTGATATAAGGATGCGTTAAGTTGTTGCTCGAACATTTCTTCGAGTGGTTGCGACGACCGTTTCGACATATTGGATTCTCTTAGGCGGCGACCGTACAGTACCAATGATAGTGCGTTTCGTCAAGTCATCTGTTACCATATGGACATGATTACCACTCTTCTCATCATCCTTCTTTTGGTTATCATTGGTCTTGCCGTCGGATTGTTTTTGTATCTTCAAAAAAAACTCACAACACTTGAAGGAAACCAACACGATAGCACCATGTTGGAATGGGTGAAAACAACACAAACGGATCTCAAAGATTTGCGTGAAACCATGAGTAAATCCATGAGCCAGTCTGATCAGCGCATTACGTCTTCTTTGCAACAGCATACAAAAGAAATCCATGATCGCCTCACGCGGGCTGCGGAAGTGATAGGCGAATTGAAGCGTGAAGCGGGAGCCTTTAGTGAAGTAAGCAGATCAATGAAGGATCTTCAGGAATTTTTGCGCTCGCCAAAACTGCGCGGCAACATCGGCGAGCAAGTCCTCAAAGACATTATTACGCAGATGTTTCCCAAACAAAGTTTCTTTATGCAGTACAAATTTCGTTCTGGAAGTATTGTTGATGCAGCAATCAAAACAGATGCGGGGATTATTTGCATAGACTCGAAATTTCCGATGGAAAACTTTCAACGCATGACCAAGTTGGAGACAGAGAAAGAACGCGGTGTAGCAAGAAAAGAGTTTGTCCGTGATGTTAAAAAACATATTGACGCGATCTCTTCAAAATATATTTTACCGGAAGAAGGGACGATGGACTATGCGCTTATGTATGTTCCGTCCGAGTCGGTGTTTTATGAGATTGCCAATGATAACTCAATTGCCGAGTATGCTCGCATGCAGAGAGTGTACATTGTTTCACCAACCACGCTGTATATGATTTTGCAAACAATACTGTTGTCCAATGAAGGCAAGAAAATCGCCACAAAAAGTAAAGAAGTATTCCGCATGCTTAAGGCCGCGCATCAGGATTACAAAAAGGTTGGGGATCAGTTAGATAAATTAAACAGACACATCACCAACGCATATAACAATATGTCCGGTGTCACAAGTTCTTTCATCAATCTTGGAAATAAACTGGAAACCTCGAGTTTGTTGGAAGAGGTAAAACACCCGGAACTTCCTGTCCCTGAAACGGAATAATCTCAACACAAGCGTCCGTCTCCGGAAGTGCAACACCCTAATTACGTTTTGGAACAATGTAGAGTTCTGGATTGAGTGGCGGGAACGGCAAATCGTTTACTGTTGGGTCCGCAATGATAACATCTTGATTTAATCGATTCATCGCCTTGTCGAAATCACTCAGAGTGTTGGTAGTAGGAGTTGGAGATGGTGATAGTTCTGGTATTAACCGTAAGCTTTTTCTTCCCATGCCCACAATCAGCAGAAGTAAGATACTTAAGATAACAATGACGCTAGTGGCAATAAGAATGATACGTTTTGTGGTGAACTTTTTCTTTTGCGCTATCACTTGCTGGGCATCAAGAAGTGACTGTGCAGATTGAGTTTCTTGAGCAGGCATAGGACGCTGCCAGAGGGCTTGATCTTCCATAAATTGAGTTTGGTTTTCTATAGTATTCTCGATCATTTTGCAAACTCCTTCAAAAAGGTTTGGGCAAGTCGGAGTTTCGAGAAACTCTGCCCGAGAGTATCCACAATTTGTGAGTAGGTACTTGAGTTAAAAGAGTTTTGTTGATCAAGATCCTCTAAACGTTTCATGACTGCAAGCAACACTGTTTTGATGTCTGTAATTGTTCGCGACAGCTCATCATAACCGCGCTGTTTTTCCGATAAAACAGCGGCGCTTGGGGATGATGTTTGCAGTTGATCAAACACCTGTGCTGTTAAAAGTCCAAGTTGGTCTGTTGCTGACTGAATGTTTGATACTTTTATTAATGAAAGTGCTGAGTACGCGGTAGCAACATATGCCAAGTTACGACTTTCGTATTGTGTGGACGTTTTGTCTAAGGCGATGCGATCTTGACCATTGCTGATTTGTATACGCATGATTCCAAGTTCGACAAGAACATCCTGCAATCTATTTATCTGAATAGATTTTTTTGTGAGTTCAGCACCCTTTAATGCAATCATGGTTTCCCGCAGAGTTTGAAAATATGCCGTGAGCGTGTCAATACGGGCAAGCTGTACATCCTTGGATGCCTTCACTGCATTTTCTAACGAAGCAAGCGTCTGTATCTGTTTATATTGTTCTGTCGAGATTAAAAACTGTGATTCTTTTGCGCGGTAATCATTGAGTTTTTGAACGTAGTCATTACGCGAAATCTCAATCTGCGGTATAGTTTGAGGCAGTCCATCTTGCGCAAAACTTATGTGTGGATAAAACAAAACTGCGCTTTGCAGGAGTAGTGAAAAAAATATCGCGATCACCGTCATTTATACCTTTTGGTCAGTCTTGGAATGGAGTACTTTGTTGCGAATAAACTCGGTTGCTTGAAACAGTGCCTCAAAAGTTCCTGTGTCCAACCATTTTCCCGGAACAAACGCTACCTCAAGCTGACCTTCTTGGAGATACAAATTGTTGAGATCGGTGATCTCTAACTCACCCCGCGATGATGGTTTTAATGACTTTGTTTTTTGTACAACACTATTGTCATACACATAAAGACCGGTTATGGCGAAGTCTGATTTTGGTTGGGCTGGCTTCTCAATAATAGACAATACCTTATGATTTTCATCGAACTCCACTACACCAAAACGCTGCGGATCGGGAACCTTGCTTGCAAATATAAGCGCGCCGGATTTGAAGTTTTTTACGGGAGCAATAAAGTCTTCCTCAAATAAATTGTCTCCTAAGATAAGCGCTACACTTTCCTGATCAATGAAGTTTTCGCCTATTAAAAAGGCGTCGGATAATCCAACTGGCTTATCTTGCACTTCATAACTGATTTTGCATCCAAATTCTTGACCGCTCCCCAGCAATTTTACGAAGTCGCCAGCATGATCCGGCGCAACGATCACTAAAATTTCCTTAATACCAGCCCGTAAAAGCGTTTCCAAAGGAAAATATATCATTGGCTTGTTGTACACAGGCAGAAGTTGTTTACTGGTAACTTTCGTAAGTGGTGCAAGACGCGTACCTGCTCCACCGGCGAGAATAATTCCTCTCATACGTTCTCCTTTTTTCTATACATTTATCACAATCAGCAAAGTTGTTGCGAGCAGTCCAACAAAAAAATATTCTAACATAATACGCGATGTAAGCATCTTCATATTTCTGTGGTGCACAATACCCCAGATAAAGTATGCGGTTCCCAAACTTACGGCCATTGCCTGTTGTGCTGCAATATATTTTCCTGCAGAAAAATATCCAACCGTAAATAGTGTTAGGATTCCGACCAAAAACATATAGTCTGCCGGATGTTTACGGAACTCTTTTGTCATTATAACAATCCTCCCTGTTTCATGAATAAGATTGTAAAAACGACTGCAAAAAGCGCGACATGAGCCATGTTTTTACCAACCACGCGTACCAAATTTTTGCGTTTCGCAACAATACTATCGATGATTAACACGAGAAGGACCAGACCAACTATGGCAAGAAAGACGGAGCGGGTGAGGTCGATGGGCGAAATGAGAGGTTGTGTGAACGATACGACATCAGACAATACATTTGTTGTGTTTAGCGTCGCTTGCGCGGTTTGCTCAGATCTTTGCAAAATACTTGCCGTTGTTGTGGTAGGTTTACCAAACAACTGAACAACCAAGGTTGTTTCCACGCCATTGAGTTTTCCATCAACTACAGCAATACCGGTATCTTTATACTTCGCTTGAAGAATATTGGCTTTGTGTGAAGGTGAAGCCATCCAAGCGTTTACCATGCTTGGGGCGTCTCCAAAGTCACGTGCCAGGTTTTCACCGGCTACTGAATATTTATATCCCACATCTTGCACAAACACCCACGGAGTATTACCAGAGGGTGAGTTGTGTGCCCAGTATTGGTCATTGAACATGTTGGTGGCTTTAGCGAGAGCGGCTCGGTTAAGTTTCTCATTCAGTGTGAGTGTATTTTCTCCCTGTGAAGAACGCGCTTTATTCGTGAGATCGAGTACTTGTGAAACAGTAATACTCGAGGCGTATCCCAACACATGCCCAAGTGGAGTGGACTGGAACTGTTTGAACATTGCCTGGAACATGAAGGTAATCGCGATGAGTACAACAAAACCTTCGGGGTGAAGGAGTCGCGCACGATGATTATTTGTGTGCTTCGGTGTGAACAGATGGGCAAGCGTCGAGAACATGGATTTATCATACACGTTTTTTGCTTTTCCATACACGAGATTTCATTGAAAATCTCAAGGGGGGCAACGGGTTAGGAAAACGCAGTTACTGACGGTTGGGAGAAGTCTAGTGAGTAGAGTGAGAGATAAATCGGCGGAAAATAATGATCATGGCGAGAAAAACAAGAGCCGTGAGAATGCCAGCGATGAGAAGAAAGGTAATTGGTGCAGATGAAGGTGATTGGGATTGTGACTGTTCAGATGGAGTGAGTGGGGGAAGTGTGGCAGAGGAAGTTCCGAGGATCTGTCCCTGCGGCTTCGTAAAAAGATGGGGGGATTGTAATGGAGAGGGAGATTGCACGATGGCTGTTGTCACAACATTTGTTGGTTGAGAGGTAACGATTGGTGTGTCCACTGATGTATTCTCAACAATATTTTCAGGTGTAACTTCGGCCGTTTTTTCGGTACCAATACGTAAGGCATAGGTGAGGGCGGTATCTTGAAAATTATCGTTCACTTTTTCTGTTGGAGTAAAGGTCATGCGATACTGTCGTTTCATGTGCGGTTCTAATAGTTCTAGCGTGGTATATCCGTGCGAAACGAGTTCTTGAAAGGTTGTTGGGCCATAGATATGAGCTTGCGTTTCATCGTCGGTGACGATATCAACGGTAAAGGTTTCGAGGATCGGCGAGTCTGTTGGTTGAGTCTCTTTAACCTCGATAGCGCTTTTTGCTGTACCATTGTTCTCATTTGAGATCGTAAAAACTTGAGCAGCAGTTTGGCCTTGTCGCAATGATTGAGCATTCAGCGATTCGTTGATCATTACAACACTCCAATCGTTGGTTTGGAAATATTTCCATAACTATCAATCATTCGAACGGCAAGAAAATACGACTTTGTTTCATCAAGATGATCGATGAAAATATGCTCTGTTCCCCGCTGGTGCGGAGCATGGAGGCTTTCTTGCGCTATTTCCGCGGTGGGTAACAAATCAAGATCTGTGTCATTGGTTATTGGTGTATCTGAAATACGAAGATCGACCATTTGAATTCAACATAACGACTCTGGAACTGTGAATGCGATCACTGCTTCGCCGTCTGGCTCACGGGTTGTAGTGACAGGTCCAAGTTCTCCAAGATATTCACGAAACAGCAGCGGAAAATGATGAGCTTCCTCAATATTCTGACTAAGATCTTCGCTCCAAAATGTGAAAGTTGTATCCTCTGGTCCTGGTGAAAGATTAAAAAGATGCGTAAAAGCAATCTGCGCGGAATTGGCCAAATGAAAATAGGTCGCCGTTGCATGTTTATCTTCCGATGAAAAAGAAAATTGCGTTGATGGATTTACTGCAATGGTGGTTGTGGTAACTAAACGCAACTCTAATATATGTGGCATTTCAGTTATATGAGGATCCTGCTCCAGCGCAAATTGAATACTCAGCGAAGGGTCAGAAAACGCCGAAAGATTAATGGGAACAGTTACGTTACTCTCTGTGCGCATTGCGGTTTGATAGACTGGTTGCCCATTGATTGAAACCGTAAAAACCGGAATGAGACTTTCCTGTTCGTCACCTCCGGTAAGTCGGTAGGTGAAGGTAAGTGTTGGCGATGTATTAGGGATAACCTGCGTAATACTGCTCATATTTGGTAAAGAATCTTGAGAATCTCCAAGGACTACCACTCCTTCAGTGACGTTTGCATGTCCTGTTGCCTGCCAACCTTGCAGTCCGTCAGCAAAATTTCCATTGGTGACAAGTTCTTGTATGTGAAGTTGTTTTCCATTTT
>CAYILC010000032.1:0-9663 GCA_964364145.1 uncultured Pseudomonadales bacterium | reverse complement strand
CGAGTAAAGCGTGGAAAATCTCTCGCAATTTCTGATCTTCGGCCTTTTCCGCTGGCTCTTCCGACTTTTTCTCGTCCTTTCCGGGTGTCCAGATGGCGTTTTTCGCCTTTACACCTTTGATTACATCGAGATAGCTTCCGAGTTTTACCTCTGGATACTCGGCGATCTCAACCTCAAACACCCAGTCCTTGTTTTCGTCCATAGAAGTTGGGTGAATATGAGGCTCGGTGATTGGCTTGTAGTTCTTTTTTTGAATTGTTTCTGTGTATGCCGGCGAAAGCACTAAAGATACCGTTTCTTCGTAAATCTTGGTCTTGCCCACTTTTTCTTCCACAAGTTTTGCGGGGGCTTTGCCTTTGCGAAAACCCTTAATTTCTACAATTTGAATAAATGTTTGGAGTGTTTTTTGGTATCCTTTTTGCACAATCGCCCATGGGATGATGAGGGTGAACTTGACGTTGTCAGCAATAAAAGTTTGGCGTTTTTGAGTTTTTGTGTCTGGCATAGGGCGCTAAGTATACAGAAAAAGAGAATAATTGGCTAGCACAAAACAATTCCCCCCCCTTTTTTCATGTGTGCACCGGGTGAGAATCGGACTCACATGCCTTTTGAGGGGCACAGGGTTCTAAGCCCTGCGCGTCTACCAGTTCCGCCACCGATGCATGGTGGTATTGTATCAGCTCCGAACGGGTAGTCCCGATCTTCCCGTTCTTTTTTATACAAAAAACCCGACTGGGAGGTCGGGGTTTTCATAACCTGAACGTAGTCTCTTATGGAGAAAACCTTCAGATCTATGTGTAATAGTAACACACAAGATAACGTCTGTCAATAGACTTATAGGACACGAACATTGGGCGAATATTAGTGTACAAACAATTTAGATACTAGATTCCAAAATCTACTTTTGTGTGTACTGATTAAGATTTGCGTCATTCTTCTCGGCCTTGCCTAAATCACGACTGTTATACTCCATTTCCGCAATCCATTGGTTCACCGACGCCGCCCAGCTTCCATTGCTTCCAGGTGTATATTTCGTCATGATTTTTTCCGGTGTATCCAAACCTATATCGATATAGTTTTTTTTGAGCTCGCGGGTTGCGCGATCAATAGATTCTTCGTAACTAGCAAAGCCTAATGTCCCTCGAGCATGAATGCCAAATCCCAGACAGTTATATGAACCTTGTGGAATCGCTTTGCAGAGATTACTTTCCTGCATCATGATCGCGGGGATGAGGCGATAGTCCACACCATATTTGTCGGCTGTATCCACAATAAACTTAGCGAAGTGATCATAGGGCTGGAGCGGCGATGTATATCGTGCCAAAAACGCGGCCACAATGTCTTGGCGACCATCGATTCCTTCAATGCTTATGCTCACCCCTGCAACGGTCCCGAGAGATGGTTGTGAGGAGGAGGCTGTCACGGGGAGTTTGTATGGCA
Source organism: uncultured Pseudomonadales bacterium (assembly GCA_964364145.1). GTDB lineage: Bacteria > Patescibacteriota > Microgenomatia > UBA1400 > UBA12028 > CAYILC01. Next base: position 8,223 of record CAYILC010000032.1, on the reverse strand, counting down.
CAACGGCGATTTCTTGCTTGCGCTGTGTGATGTATAGCAAAGAACTTGTTGCCGTGTAGGCAAAGATCGCAAGGAAAAACCAGCTCAAGCACAACAGATATTTTGATAGCGTAAATTTCACCATAGCGAGTATTCAGCGTACACGATTTTTGAAGAACATGCACGGTGTTTTTCCAGGCAAATCCAGGCGAAAATGATATACTAGACAAAATATGCGAAATGTTTTTGTGTTCGGCTGTTGTGTTGTAGTTTTTCTGTGGTTTGTGCCTCAAGTTTTTGCGGTGGATGTGCAGGGCGTGCACATTTTGAACACCGGCGAACTTGACGCGGCTAGTGCGCTTCTCAAAAACGTAAAAACAAAAGATCAATGGGACTATGTAACTATCCCGTTTACCTTGGATGATACGCATCGACTATCTGACTGGCAACGCTTTTTTTCCCAGGCTCGTGAGCTCAAGTTTCAACCAATTATTCGATTGGCCACGCGGTTTAACAATGGTTCTTGGGTTGTTCCCACGAAAAAGGACGTTGTGGATTTAACCGCGGCGCTTTCTTCTTTGGAATGGCCAGTGCCAAACGAACGCATCGTAGTGGTATTCAACGAGCCAAATCATGCGAACGAATGGGGCGGGGTGTTAGATCCAGAGGGATATGCTGGCATATTGGAGTTTACTGGATATTGGTTGCACGCAGAAAACGTTGGCTATGTTGTGCTTCCTGCAGGTTTGGATCTATCTGCACCGAACGGAAAAATCACCATGGAAGAGTTTACTTACTTGGAACGCATGTTTCGTTCACATCCGGATGTATTGGAGATTATGGATGGTTGGACATCGCATTCCTACCCCAATCCTGGTTTTACTGCCTCTCCAACCGCACAAGGGAAAAATAGTTTGCGGGGTTTTGAGTTTGAACTGGCTTTTTTGAAGAAATACTCTCAAAAAAAATTTCCGATCTATATCACCGAAACTGGTTGGATAGAAACGAAGCAAACTGCGAAATGGCTTTCGTGGTATTATGAGTACGCTGTGACAAATATCTGGTCCGACCCTCGCATTCGCGCCGTCACTCCATTTGTGTTGAAAGGAGCGCCTGGGTCATTTGCTCAGTTTAGTTTTTACGATAGCCAGGGGAAACCAACGTTACACTTTGACGCCTATAAAAAAGCGTTGGGGAAGTAAAAAATTAACTTTGTTTATGTATTACCATTCCGCCAATCGTTCTGTGGAAAAATACAACAACACTTTTGTATAAAATCTCTTCATGTCCGCGGTAGTTGGTGATATCACCTTCTTGCGTGTACCTATATAACCAATCTCCTTGTACGAATTGTGACGGGCCTCGCAGTGATTGAAACGTTAGTTCATCTTGAGATATTGCAAGTTTCAGAAAATCAAATGTTTCATCTGCTCGCGATTTGTTCCCTTCAGTCATACCACCGCAATACGAATTTGCCCAGACAATTTTTTCGTCATATCGAACAATCTCTTGCCCGGTAGACTTCACATGTCCTGTATAACTGTCGCGATATGACCACTTCCCTTGCGCAAATTCCCATTCAATAAAATCTTTTCGCTCACTGTTTTTCACTGGAGGTTTTCCAGCGGCATAGGTTGATTTGCCGGCAAGATCGACGAATGCAAAAAGTTCCGAAAGAATGAATGTCATGCCTTTATAGTACTCCACAGTGAGAATTTATTGAAATACATTGTGGGTCCAGCGAGAGTTGAACAAATAATAGTGACCCCGGCGCGATTCGAACGCGCGACACGTTGCTTAAGAGGCAACTGCTCTAACCAACTGAGCTACGGGGCCAAAAACCACAGAGGAATTATATCATTTGTCCCTTGATCAGGATATAAAATGTTACAATACATCTCTATTATGATGACTCATTTAAAAGAAGAATGGCATGATGGTCAATATCAGTATCTTCATGGAGAGCGTGTAACTCCAGTAGAGAAAATTCCTCCCGAGTATCAAAAAAGAGCTGTCCTTCCAGGTGGTAGGCACCAAATTATAGACAAGAGAATTGCATATACTTTCCATCCTGAATACCGAGATTTAAATTTCCCAAACGGTGCATTATTGGAGTGTATAGATGCTTTGATGGATGAAATTGCTCCATAATATACTCGATATATTCGTGTTGTGAACCTCAATCCTCTGACCCCTGAAGAAGAAATAAATCAATGCAAAAATTACCTCTGCAATACGATTTTTATTTCTGCAATTTTTTCCATTGATCCTATGTAGTGCCCCTGGAGGGAATCGAACCCCCACAAACCTTGTTCCGAAGACAAGTGCCCTATCCATTAGGCCACAGGGGCAAGATGTAATCTCCAACTTTTTGTTTCTTTTACCGTTTTTCTACGATGACAGTTTGCGCATCGAACATCGCATTTTGATATTTCATCAATTATTTTATTTGCTGGCATTCTTCTTTGTATCATTTGACTTACTTCGTAGTCCTTATCAAATTGATTTCGATGATCGAATTCCAATACTACAATATCGGTTTCTCCGCAATCCACACAAGGATGCGACCTTAAGAATCGAAGGACATAGGCGTGTTCTGTTTTTCTCAATCTGACATTTCTTTTTTTTGCTTTTTTTAAATAGTACGGCTTATTTTTTTCGTAGTGTTCTTTAATATACTCGCGTGAACACTCCTTGCAATAGGTAGCTCTGCGAATGTTTTTAAACTTCCAATTAAACTTGGATTCATCGAGTAATTTCTTACACCGAGCACATAGCTTTTCCATATTTTAATAGTATCCTAAATAAACTTCGAAATCAAATGTATTTTCGAAGACCAGTTGTAGGTCTATCGAAACATTGATCGGAAAATGGCATATTGTGTTCATTCAGGAATTTTAAAGTACACACGCGTTTTGTGCTATACTTCTTGATATGGAGATGTCATATGCTTTCCTTGTGAACAGGATGATGACTGCCCTCCGTTTGCAAGATCGATCAAGTGCGTCACAACACGAACTACAGGAGCCGCTTGTTGCAGCGGAACGCTTTTCCAAACCATTTATCACGATCGCGCGCGACCCGGGGAGTGGCGGAAAACTTGTTGGGCAAGAAGTTGCAAAGCGTCTTGGTTTTACCTTTTACGATCACGAGCTTATTGACGAAATAGCAAAGTCTACAAAGTTGCGGAAAAGTGTCGTGGATCAAGTTGATGAAAAAGGTCGAACAGCGCTTCAGGATCTTGTTCAAGGACTTATCAACCCAAATTATGTTTCAGATATTACCTATTTTACTGCGTTGTGTCGCGTGATTCTCTCCCTTGCCTATCGTGGAAATGTCGTTATTTTGGGACGTGGCGCAAACTATATTACTCCGTTTGCCCAAGGCCTTCACGTGCGCATTACCGCTCCTGTTCAAGTCCGTATTCAGCGAGCTATCGATTATGAAGGTCATCCGTATCCCGTGGCCAAAGAGATTATTCAAAAATTGGATGCGGACAGGCGCGAGTTTGTGAAACAGTACTTTGACAAAGACATTCGACATGCCAATCATTACGATCTCACGATCAACACGATGTTCTATAAGCCGCACGAAACCGCGCAGATTGTGATTGCGGCATTTAAGCAAAAGTTTCCCAAGACGTAGAACTTAGCGGCGAAAAAGCATTCTGGCGTGATACAATCGAGATCTTGGAGAAGGTGCTTGTTGTTGCGCTTGATTGGGCTCAACAACAAGTAATTGCCGGAGTGGCGAAATTGGTAGACGCGCATGGTTCAGGGCCGTGTGGGAGCAATCCCTTGGAGGTTCGATTCCTCTCTTCGGCACATGGATTTTCACTAATCTCGTTCGCAGATGAGAATTAGCTACAATTCAGAACTGTTCATTAGTCTTGCATGTGAAAAGAAATGTTGTGCTTGATTTTGCACAATTGAACATGTATAAAAGTCCATGACATATTCGAAAGGAGGGTATTACAATGGCTCTTGGTTCTACAAAAAGAGAACATCAAATTGATTTATTACCACCCCAAGGAGAGGATACTCCTTTGATGGTAATGTATTATCTTTTAGATGTTCTATCAGCAGATCCCAACGTTCCAATAAGTGGGGAACCCGTTTTAGGAACAGGCAAATCATTTCCAACACAAGAGACTGACTCTCCTTGTTAATTCGAAATTGAACACGAGTACTTGATGGTTCCATAGATATTTTCGTTTGTGTTCGCTATAATCACTCCACTCGCCCGGGTGGCGTAATGGTAGCCGCGCACGTTCGAGGGGCGTGTGAAGCAATTCGTGGAGGTTCGATTCCTCTCCCGGGCACTTTTAGTAAAATAGATTGAAGCACGAGCGCGGCCGCTTAGCTCAGTTGGTTAGAGCGTCCGGTTTACATCCGGCAGGTCAGGGGTTCGAGTCCCTTAGCGGCCACAAAACACTCGTTAGATTTCCTGATAAATTTCCCGCGTTTATCTCTGAGCGATCCTGGTATATAATTTCCGCATTGCCAAGCTAGCCAAGGTGGTCACGGCGCATGTCTGAAAAACATGAAATTGAGGTTCGACTCCTCAGCTTGGCACAAAGACAAATGTATCTCATGTGATAGAATACTGACCAATATACGGATCCTGCTCGAAAAGGAGTGATATGCCGCTAACACAAGAGCAAATTGCTGAACTTGCGCCAAAATTGGCCAGAGCATATAATTTTGTAGACAATTTTCAAAGTCCGCCTACAGAACAGGGGTCCCAAGAACAACGCCGCGCTTTAGCATTAGCAGCATTCGACTTAATACGGAATCTCTACAAGGATAGAACACTAGAATTTCTTATTCAAGCATTTCCTGCATATACATTTTTACAAGCGCTTACTGTTGAAGAGTTACAACCTTTGGCAGGAGCAGTGAAGGTAGCCTATGACGAAGATGTTGATGCGCATCACAAGAATTTTGATAGGTTGGCAACATTTTCAGCGAAATCCTAAACGATTTCGTCCGTTTTTTATCCGTGAAAAAGTTATCGACGCGATTCGAGCGTACTTCAAAAGCAAAGGTTTCCACGAGGTTGAAACACCCAAGCTTCTTCCTCAACCTAGCTCAGAGCCATTTTTAGAAGTCTTTGAGACACAACTCAAATTTGCTGAAGGCGATACGCATCGTGCATTTCTTCCATCTAGTCCCGAGTTTTCGCTCAAAAAATTACTTAGTGTTGGAATAGGCAGTTGTTTTGAGATCTGCAAAAGTTTTCGCAATGGCGAAGGTCGAAGTAGTCGGCACAATCCAGAGTTTACGATTTTGGAATGGTATCATACGCCAGGGAATTATACCGATGTAATGCGTGATACAGAAGAACTTTTTCAGTCGATCCATAAAACGGTGTTTGGTAAGAAAAATCCAAATTTCGCACTCCCCTATCAGGGCAAAATATATTCGTTGCAGTCACCGTGGGATCGAATCTCGGTTGCGCAAGCATTTCAAAAATTTGCGAATATCAATACAGAAACGCTGTTATCGGCAGAAAAACTTCTAGCGGCAGGCAGAAAAAAAGGATATACGGTCGAAGCAGATACCACTTGGGAACAACTCTACAACCAAATCATGTTCAATGAAATTGAGCCGCATTTGGGAATGAACACGCCAACATTTTTGTATGACTACCCTGTTTCTCAGGCGGCACTTTCAAAGAAGAAAGTAGATGATCCGCGATTTGCAGAACGATTTGAAGTTTTCTTAGCGGGTTTTGAGTTGGGTAATGCGTTTAGCGAGCTTACCGATTGGAAAGAACAAGAACAGCGATGTGTAGCCGATTTAGCATTGCGTCGTACTTTGGGAAAAACAGATTTTGACATGGATACTGATTTCATCGACGCACTTAAATCCGGTATGCCGAAATGCGGTGGTATGGCGATGGGTGTGGATCGAATTGCTACGTTGTTTGCCAATGTTGCCAGCATTAATGAGGTACTGTTTTTCCCCATCGATGATTTATTTCCTCCAACACATCATTAATGGTCACTGGCGTTGTCAGGTTCGCTTATCCAGGCTATAATGCATCCCATGTCAACAATTAAAGGTGGAAATCTCCAGAAGGGAATTTTCATCAAATATAAGAATGAACCATACGAGGTCACCAAGGCCGAATTTTACGCGCCCGGAAAAGGATCAGCGATTTGCCGCACAAAACTCAAAAGCGTGAAAACAGCAAACACCGTTGAGTTTACCTTCAAGTCAAACGAGAGTGTTGAAGAACTTGACGTTATGGCTCGCGAGATGCAGTTTTCCTATATGGATGGAGAGGATATTGTGTTTATGGATCCTCGAACATATGAGCAAGTAAATGTTCCGCGAGCGTTGATTATCGATAAAATTGGATATTTAATTGCAGAGCTCAACATGTATCTTGTGTTTTTGGACGAAAAAGTGATTGGCGTGCGTTTCCCTCAAAAAGTCACGTTGAAAGTGACGCACGCGGAGGATGATGTTGCTGGTGACACCGTAAACTCTCCCAAAAAAATGGTGACGGTAGAAACAGGTATTCAAGTGCACGCTCCCCTTTTTATCAAAAAAGGTGAGAAAATTATTGTTGATACCACAACAGGCGAATATATCGGGCGGGCGAATTAACTCTATGATCTCGAATTTTTCAAAAACTGTTACTCTCAAAGATGGAAGAACAGTTGTTCTGCGCTATCCTTTGCCCGATGATGCGCAACGATTGATTGAGTATATTAATCCGATTGTTCGCGAACCCGCGCGCATTTTACTCAATGTCGAACAAACGCTTGAAGAGGAGCAAGAATACTTAGCAAAATATTTTACAAAGGCACGGGAGGGTGATGTGATAAAAATTCTTGCGTTGGTGGAAAACAAAATTGTTGGAATTTCCGATATGCGAAGACAACCTTATAAACAAAAACATATTGGATTGTTTGGAGTGAGTGTTTGTTTGGCATATCGTGGAGTAGGGTTGGGAAAAATATTGGCCAATGAGGTATTAGCCCAAGCAAAAACTGAACTCAAATTGCGGATGGCAGTCCTTACAGTATTCGCAAAGAATATTCCCGCGATCTCTCTGTACAAAAAATTGGGTTTTCAAGAATACGGCATATTGCCGGATGGATTGTTCCATGACGGAGCCTACGAAAACGAAGTCTTCATGTACAAAAACCTCTAGAGTTTGGTACAATACGCCTGATTGCAAAGATATCACTGCGGGTATAGTTCAGTGGTAGAACACCTGCTTGCCAAGTAGGATATAGGGGTCCGATTCCCCTTACCCGCTCATACACAAACCTAAAGTAACAATACATTGTCGTTACCTATTCAATCCTTAACACCATCATTATCTCATCCGCAATTCTTTTTGGAGTATCCTGATGTTCTTTTCTGATGGTTTCAATCAGACTCACCTTTTTTGCATACTCAATTTTATCGCTAAAAATTTCCGTAATAAGTTTACCAATTTTTCTTGGGTCTTTTTCAACCCATCCAATTCCACTCTTTTGTATAAATGCCAAATTCCCCTCTTCTTGTCCTGGAATACATCCAATAGCAAGAAAAGGCTTTTTCAGCTGAATGCATTCAAACAAGAAATTCGGGCCGGCTTTACCAATAATCAAGTCAGAAATTGCGAGAACGTGTTTTAAATTTGAGAGATATGGCAGAATAACAAAAGCGTCCCTGTTCTTTTGGGCAAGTGATACTACAGTACCGAGCGAAATTGTATTAAATCCTGTGTTTACAATACACCTCATTTTTTTATGAAGACCGGCTTTTACAAACTCTTTACAAATGTCGATAGTTTTATCATCTCCAAACCCGGATCCTCCAAGAAACAAAACAATATCATCTTCGTTGAAACCAAGAAGTTTTTTCAATGAAGTATCATGCGTATCCGATAAAAACTCCTTTCGCGTTAACCATCCGACGGTCTTAATAATATCTGCATGAAATCCAAGAGCTAACGCTTTTTGAGAAACCTCGGGAGTTGGAGATAAAAAAAGATCAACCTCTGGGTTGGTAAACCACAGTGTGTGCGGAGTGTATGGATCGGCGACGTGTACCGCGGTTTTAAACGTTGCTTTGAGCTCGTTCTTGGCGAGAAGAAGCTCAAATGTCGCAAATGGACTGTTGGAAATAATAAGGTCGGGTTGAAATTCACGGATAAACTTTTTTAATGTACTGCCGAATGTTTGATATAGTGCGCGCAAAACAAATTCCAGTGGTTTAGTCGTATAATGTTTGGGTGTTA
>CAYILC010000031.1:0-9907 GCA_964364145.1 uncultured Pseudomonadales bacterium | reverse complement strand
TTATATCTCTATTAAACTCTTTTCTGCACGTTTTAAAAGTATTGCGTTAACAGCAACGATAATTGAAGATGCCGACATAAGAAGAGCAGAAAACTCTGGTCGCAACGTAATCCCAAACCTTGGGTAGAGTACTCCAGCCGCGATGGGGATGGCGAGAACGTTATATACGCTCGCCCAGAGAAGGTTTTCTTTCATTTTTCGTACCGTCGCCTTGGAAAGACGAATCGCCCGCAAAATATCGGCAGGATCGGATTTCATGAGAACGATGTTCGCGGTCTCAATAGCAACATCTGTTCCTGCACCAATAGCGATTCCTATATCAGCTTGAGCAAGTGCAGGAGCATCGTTGACACCATCACCAACCATCGCAACAAATTTTCCTTCATCTTGCAACTTTTTGATATAGTTTGCTTTGTCCTCAGGAAGCACTTCGGCGAAAACTCTATCTAGACCAAGTGTTTTACCAATAACATCAGCTGTTTTCTTGTTGTCGCCAGTAATCATGGCGACCTCGAGTCCAAGTTCTTTCATGCGTATGACCACTGAAACCGCAGTCGGTTTCAGGGTATCGGCTGCAGCAGCAACTCCGGCAATGTTTTCGTTGACAGCTAAAAGCATCAATGTTTTTCCATTAGCTAACAGTCTATCGATATCATTTTGCAACGGAGAAATATCTATTCCATGGTCTTGCATGAGTTTAATCGTTCCCACTATGACATGCTTTCCTTGCACAACTGCCTCAACGCCATGACCAGAAATGGATTGGAATTTCGAGACTTCTGTTGGAATGGAAAGCTTTCTCTTTTCGACTTCTTCAAGAATGGCCATGCTGAGAGGATGACCTGATTTCATTTCGACTGCTGCATCAAGTTGAAGAATCTCGTTTTCTGTGAAGCCTTTTGCTGCAACAATATCGGTGACTTTGGGTTTTCCTTCTGTGAGTGTTCCTGTTTTATCCATCACAACAACTTGGATCTTTGATGTCTGCTCTAAAGTGGTTGCATCTTTGATCAAGATATTATGTTTTGCCCCAAGTCCTGTGCCAACGGCAACCGCCGTAGGAGTTGCGAGGCCCAGCGCATCAGGACAAGCGATAACCACAGCAGAGACAGCAAACGTAAGCGCCATCAGCAATCCAAGTCCAGAAAAGAAATACCAAAAAACAAATGTTAAAACTCCAGAACCAACAGCCAGAAGAACAAGATATTGAGCGGCCTTGTCAGCTAGACGCTGTCCTGGGGCTTTCGAATTTTGTGCTGCCTCAACAAGTTTAACGATTTGGGCCAATGCCGTATCACTTCCCACCTTTGTAGCTCGAAACTGAATTGATCCTGATTGATTAATAGAACCGCCGATGACTTGATCTCCTGGTTTTTTACTTACTGGTATAGATTCACCAGTAACGAGCGATTCATCAATTGATGTTTCCCCTTCGATGACTTCGCCATCCACCGGTACTTTATCACCAGGTTTTAGAAGGACGGTATCACCAATATGCACTTGTGCAGTTGGCACGATCATTTCTTTTCCGTTCTTTAACACTCTTGCCTGGGGTGGTACGAGATCAAAAAGAGCGCGTAGAGCTTCTGAAGTTCCACGGCGAGATTTCATTTCCATCCAATGCCCAAACAAGACAAAGGTAACGAGAAGCGCGGCCGCCTCAAAGAATGTTTCTCCACCAACAAACAGCGTAATGAAGATACTGAAAAAATATGCTGACAATACGCCAACAGTAATAAGAACCATCATGTTCAGCGTTTTGTGTTTGAGCGCATTGAATGCTCCAATAGGAAAAATCGAACCAAACTTGAATACAACAGGGGTAGCGAGCAGAAGTAATAACCAGTTTACTGGAATAGGGGTGGGAAGCGTAATGTATAAAAGATTGGCAAAGACTGGAGAGTAGGCAAGAATGGGAATAGAAAAAAGCAATGACCAAAAAAAGCGATCACGCATGTCTTTTTCCATCGCCTCTGCCATTCTTGGATCAGTCATCGCCTTCTCATGATCCTCATGGATCATCTGATTCGTGTTATGGTGCGTGTGCTCTTGGTCCATGTTGTGAGGTTCAACCATACGCATCTTCATACGTCCATCGTACATGAATTTTTAATGTTTATGTGACTCTCCATGTGTCATTCCGCGCATCATAAATATATGCATCAGTGGACAGGCGAGAATCGCTCCATAAAATAAAACCGTTGAGAATGGAACACGAAAAACTGTGATAGCAATACCTGCAATGCCTAGCAACGCAATACAAATAAGCAAAAGTGTTGGTTTTCCTTTTTGAGGAGCGAGAGACTGTTTATGAATATGTTCCTGCATAGTAGTTCCCTTTCGCTATCTGGGGTAACTATAGAGAAGGAAACATGAAGCGGCCATGAAGGAAAAGCTTCATTGTGGCTTCATTTTCTTAGGGTTACGATTATGGCATAGTAAGGAACAGACTATGTCGACAGACCAGTATATTCATACACGCGAAGACAAAGAAAAAAACTTAAAGGACACGGGAAGCTTTACGCCGCAACTCATGGCAATCGGAATCGTTGGTATAGGTGTTGTCGGTGGTTTGCTTATTGCTACAAGATTTGTTGATATCTCGGTCACTCCTAAATGGAGCTTACAAAAACTTCCTACAGTTGCAAATACCGCCACCGTTACTCCACCAAAAGTTTCGACGATTGATATAACTGCACTGCAACAACAAGTTCTTCCGGCTTCTGGAGTAACCCTGCCAATCACTTGGAAGAATTTAGGAAAACGTATGGTTGCCGATGGTGTTATCGATGAAACCAAATTTCGCAAGATTTTTTCATCCGGTGTAACTCCTGAAGAGGAAATCATGCTCACTGGCGATTCAACGCAACTAATTGTCATGAATGCCAACAATAGCCGTTTTCTTTTAGATATGTTATGGGCGTTTGGATTAGCGAATAAGAATGAGATTTTAGAAAAAGGAGAAATGGTCGATAAACAATATGGTGGTGCTGGAAACTTTGCTTCAACGGGAGGCTGGACACTGTCACAAGGAAAGGCAATGGATCACTACAGCAAACATGCGTATGTGACCCTCAATCCACAACAACAAGCACTTGTTGACCGCGTCTCTCTCACCATTTATCGTCCGTGTTGTAATAACTCAACACATTTCCCCGACTGTAATCATGGAATGGCGATGTTGGGCCTTCTTGAGCTCATGGCATCACAAAACGTAAGTGAAGCCGAAATGTACAAAATAGCACTGGCAGTGAATTCTTACTGGTTCCCGCAAACGTATCTTGATTTAGCTTCTTACTTCCAAGAACAAGGGCAGAAGTGGAGTGATGTTGATCCAAAGACAGTTCTTGGATTTGAGTACTCAAGCGCACAAGGATACCAGCAGACCAGGGCGAAGATCCAATCGTTGCCCAAACCAGCAACGGGTGGAGGAGGATGTGGAACATAAAGCGATATAAGGGGCATGTATGAAATCGGTTATTCTTATCATAAGTATCCTTTTGATAACGACGCTCTTACTTATTGGTGTTGCGTACGGATTTACAAAAGTCTCGCAGAAACAAGTAGTTCCTCCAAGCGCTGGTGCATTGGTTGAGGTGGATAAAACGTCGGTAGATTGGGGACAGATACAATACAATGGCGGGAAGGTAAAAGCGACATATCGCATCACAAACAACGGAACTGAAACACTCAAATTATATGGGGCTACAACATCATGTGCTTGCACTATAGGAACAATCACTACTAACGGACAAATTTCACCGCCGTTTGGAATGCATGCACCGCTTACTACTACAATTGAAGTTAGTCCTGGAAAAGATGCAATTGTAGAAGCACTGTTTGATCCTGCATTTCATGGACCCGGTGGCATAGGTCCGGTTACTCGCATAACCACCATACAAACCAACGATCCATCACATCAAACCCTAAACCTTCAAGCATCCGGAGTAGTGGTGAAGTAGCGGTAAAGTAGCAGGAAAACGAACATGGATGCTCCAGCAGCGATCTATCAAATTTCACTCGTAGCCTCTTTTATTGCTGGCATGGTCGCGTTGTTTGCACCATGCTGTATCTCTTATTTATTGCCTTCGTATTTGGCGAACGTGTTTAAAGAAAGAACTCGCGTGTTGTTCATGACGCTTATCTATTCACTTGGTATTTTCACTGTGATGATGCCAATCGTTCTAGGCGCGAAATTTCTTTCCTCATTTTTCTTTGCAACACATAATCAAACATATTACTTAGGCGGAGTGTTCTTGATTTTGGTAGGAGCTCTTGCGTTCTTAGGGATTAAACTTCCCATGCCACATTTTTCCTATGATGGAACGCGAGAGAAGACTGATGTTTTGTCGACATTTATTCTGGGAATCTTTTCTGGAATCACATCTGCGTGTTGTGCCCCAGTGCTTATTGGAGTAGTGACGCTTAGTTCGCTTACTCCTTCATTAGTACAGTCACTAGGAGTTGGCGCATTTTATGTTGCGGGTATGGTTGCACCACTCTATATAGCATCGTTATTCATTCACAAACGGAATATTTTAGCTCAACCAATTTTTCGCAAACACATCACCACGCTTACTATTCTGAAGAAAGAGTTTCCCATTCTTGTTTCAAATTGCATTGCCGCAGCAGTTTTTACCATCACAGGAATCCTCATTGTTGTTTTAACCTTGAACGGAACACTTTCAATGTCTGCGAATCAAGATCAAGTGCGGAGTAATATTAATTTTGTTGCACTTAAAGCTACAGAGATTACGAGCCAAATTCCTGGGGTGAATATTCTTTTTCTGGCAATCTTTGCAATGTTCATTTTTTGGATGATCAAATTGTTGAAGAAAGAGAAAGATACTTGTTGTGAGAAGGAAAAAAATAACTGAAACGAGAGTGTTTATGTACAAATGATTTTCTTGCTTGTTGTACTATTTCTTGAGATAATGCAAGTATATTCGTATGAAAACATTCCTCTCTCTTCTTTTGGTGATTTTTACATTCTTAGGTATTCTTGACGCAAGTTACATCACATACGAAAAACTCAATGGTATTATTCCTCCATGTTCAACGTACTTCAAGTGTGGTGATGTTTTAAATAGTTCATGGGCGAGTGTTGGGCCAATTCCTCTATCAGCATTGGGCGTCCTTTTTTATAGTCTCTTTTTTGTGATGAGTGTGCTTTATTATTTTGGCAAGAAAGAAGTTCAACTGTTCAACTTTAACATGAGAATAGAAACATTTCTCGCTTTACAAGGCATTTTTGGCGCAGCCTTTTCACTCTACTTATTGTTTATTATGGGTGTTATTTTGAAAGCCTGGTGCCTCTACTGTTTGCTCTCTGCGATGATCTGCATCATACTGTTTATGGTGAGTTCAACAGTGTATCTTGTAGCCAAGAAGGAAAAATACAATGAAAAGCGCCTTTAAAGTTTCGATTGTTGGAGTAGGAAAAGTGGGAGCAACTGCCGCCTATGCGATGTGTTTGAATGGCAGAGCGACAGATCTTGTTTTAGTTGCCCATCAACAAGAAACTGCCGAGGCAGAGAAACTCGATTTGGAACACGCGCTTCCTTTTTTGCAGCATATCAATATTGTGGCAACCGACAACTATGAGGCGGTTGCGGGGTCTGATGTTATTGTTATCACCGCTGGTGTAGGTCAAAAACCTGGTCAAACGCGGTTAGATTTACTTCAACAAAATCTCAACCTATTCACCGAAATCATTCCCAAAATCTATACCGCAAGTCCAGAAAGTATTGTGTTAATTGTTACTAACCCTGTCGATATTTTGACGTATCATTCAAGTCAACTTGTTCCTTTTAAACCTGGTCAGCTTTTTGGTTCTGGAACGCTGTTAGATACGGCTCGATTCCGTTTTCACCTTTCAGAAATCTTTAACGTCAATCCACGAAGTATTCACGCCTATGTGTTAGGTGAGCACGGCGATCATTCTTTTCCTGCACTGTCGTCTGCACATATTAGCGGACAGCCGCTCTCGCAGTTTCCCAATTACTCACTCGAAAAAGTTCAAGATGCGTTTACGCAAACTCAACAAGCGGCGTACAAAATTATTAAGGCAAAAGGCGCCACATATTATGCTATTGCCACCGCAATTATGAAGTTAACGAATACTATCTATTCCGATGCGAAGTCAATTTTGCCGGTCAGTGTTCCAATCACAAATTTGTATGGTGTATCTGAAATGGCATTGAGTATGCCATGTGTTGTGGGGCAAGGAGGTGTTGACCAAGTTATTCCTGTGCCGTTATCTGATGAAGAAAAAGAGCAGTTTATTCAAGCTGCCGATGCGCTCAAAGAAGCATATCAAAACGTGAAGAAGTAAGAGGCTAAGAATGAATGGCCTACTTTCAGCTACTACACAGGTGCTTTATAAAAACTTATTAAAGCTCATCTTTTTTCAGTTTGATCCCGAGTTTGCGCACAATCAAAATGTGTTGGCTGGCAAAACTTTGGGGGAAATCCATTTTGCAAAAAAGTTCATTGATTGGATGTGGGCATATCGCAATCCTGTGTTAACAAAAACAATGAACGGGATTACTTTTCCAAACCCAGTTGGTCTATCAGCGGGTTTTGACTACAATGGCAACTTAACGAATATTTTACCAGCGATTGGTTTTGGCTTTCACACGATTGGGACGGTGACTTTGAAATCATACGTTGGAAACACTCCCCCGCGCTTAGGAAGATTTGTCCGCTCTCGCGCACTGCTGGTCAATAAGGGGCTCAAAAACGATGGTGCGATAGCAATTATTAAAAAGTTAAAGAAATGCCGTTTTGAGATACCGACAGGGATAAGTATTGCAAGCACTAATCAATATTTTAATTCTGAAAAAGAACAGATTAAAGATATTGTTGAGTGTTTTTCGCTGTTTGAAGCTTCAAAACTTTCACACGCATATTATGAGCTCAACATAAGTTGTCCAAATACGTTTGGAGGTGAACCATTTACTTCACCCGCTCGATTAGAAAAACTCATGAAAAAAATGGATAAACTAAACCTCTCACGACCAATGTATATCAAGATGCCGATTGATCAAAGTGAAAAAGAAACACTTTCACTTCTCAATATTTTATCCAGGCACAACACGCAGGGAGTCATTTTTGGCAACTTGACGAAGGATAAAACAAACCCCGCTGTTCATCCGGAAGATCGAAAAGTCTGGCTTACACGAAAGGGGAATTTGAGCGGAAAGCCAACTTGGCAGAGATCGAATACTTTGGTTGCTCTCACGCGCAAACATTTTGGTTCGCGTTTTACAATTATCGGAACCGGTGGGATATTTAGTGGCCAAGATGCTCTGCAAAAATTGGCGGCAGGCGCAGATCTTATTCAGCTCATTACTGGGATGATTTATGAAGGTCCGCAAGTGATTGGAAGTATCAATCGGTATCTTGCAGAAGATTTAATGCAACAAAAGGAGAAATCACAATGACTTCTGATACCTCATGTAATTTCGGCTTACATATCTCGCAATTGGCCATTTATGAGCAACAAAATTCAGATGTATCTGGCTGGTTCTCAAAAAGTATTGAAAAACCTTACCTACAAAGCTTATCAAATTACCCCGACCAATATTTGGATGAATGACCCCAATACTAATGTTGATGTCAGGGTTGAAGTAAAACTATGAAGTAAAACTAGCGTGACAATAGGCTACTAATCGTTTAGAATACATGCACTGGAAGGCTAATATTATGGGGTTTTTCACTGGATTTCTTCAAAATTTCATCTCACGTCCTATCTCTCAGAAAGATTCAACTATTCGGGAAGGTGTTCATAAGACTATTACTCAATATACCGATGCACTGAAAACTTTGGAGAAATATGACAAAGGAGAAATTAAACACAATGATTCTGCTAGACATTCCTCTTTGCGAGACTATTTACAACAAATTCAGAGAGAGTCACACGAAATATCCCGGAACGATGGGAGAACCATTACCTCTCTTTAATTTACGATTTTCCGGCGTATTAGAGTCAATCATTGAATCTGCTCGGTTGAAATCTGATTTACTTTCACATGATATAGTAGAGATAGCAGTAACGTATCTCGTTCATCTTGCAAAAAGCCAATCTTTCCCAAATGGCAATAAAAGAATGGCTGTTGTATTTACAAATCTTTTCTTACTACTAAATGGATACGATATGACAAAAACGTGGTTTGACTTGGGAAAACTCGTTTATTTAATTTCAGAAAACCACGCTAGTCGTACAGAAGAAATCGAAAAGGAACTTATTCAGATATTTAGGAAAATTATTATTAAAACTTAGTACTCTTCTGATCGTTTTATTTGAGGAAAAATCGATGGGTGGCTGAGTAGAAGATGTTCTAAACGTTCTAAAACGGATCCGAACACTTCTCTATCCTGCTATACTCAATCTATGTCGCACTCAAAACCTCGAGGTATGCACTACGTCAAAGACAAGGATTTGGTGTGGCGGCGTGTCAAAAGTGGTGATGGGTTTCGATACATCAATCGATTAGGCAGACCAATCAAGAAAAATGCTATTGAACGAGTGAAGGCTTTGGTCATTCCTCCAGCATGGGAAGACGTCCACATCTCACCAGACCCGAATGGGCATATCCAAGCAACTGGCCTAGACGACAAAGGTCGCAAACAATACATCTATCATCCGGCATGGATCGAGTTTAATCAGCAGCACAAGTTTGATTCATTGAAAAAATTCGGTGAAATTTTACCAACACTGCGAGAAACAATTGCGGCTCATATGCGCCAGCACGACCTCACGCGCGAGCGTATTCTGGCAACAGTGGTGTGGCTTCTCGAGCACACCTTTATCCGCGTTGGTAACAAGGAATATGCGGACGAAAATCAGTCGTATGGCTTAACCACCTTGCGCGCCAAGCATGTGGAGATGGATGGCAGTACTATCACCTTCAGTTTTAAAGGAAAAAGTCATGTGTATCATGAGCTCGATATTCGTCACCCGCGCGTTGCGCAGACCATCAAAGAATGTATTGAATTGCCTGGATATCAAATCTTTAAGTATTTGGACGGTGAGAAAAGACACGCGATTGACTCGGGTGATGTTAACGAGTATTTAAAAGAAGTAACAGGAGAACCATTATCTGCAAAGGATTTTCGTACCTGGGGCGGTACGACGTTGGCCGGAGATACGTTGTATAAAATCGGAAGCCCAACCGAGGAAATGACCGCTGAAAAAGCGCTGGTGAAAGCGGTAGCGGAAGTTGCCGAGCACCTCGGAAACACGGTTGCGGTGTGTCGGCAGTATTATATTCATCCGCGCGTTATTGAGAGCTATGAAAAGGACAAACTCGTGTCGCTCTTTGACAAAGTGCATCGGGCAAAAGGTTCAACTCCTGCAGGATTGACTTGGGAAGAGTTTGCGACTTTGAGCTTGTTGTAAAAATGAAAACGCTCTCTTGTTCTGCGAAACTCGTGTTTCTACTTTTGTATTTTCCTCATCTGCATCATAGCCACACCCTGAACTAGATCTAAGACAACGGCAAGGACGAGAACAACAAGCCATGAGCTTACGCCCAGACCGAACTGTTCCGAAAATCTCGTGATCACCCAAACTCCAACAAAGTTCACCACGAAATACTTAATCATCCACTCCATAGGGGTGAGCATTCTCCCCTTCCATTTCTCGATTTCTTGGATGAAAGGAATCACAAGGATGTTGATGAGTGCAAGTGTTCCCATACTATGAAAAATCGACCAAGGTAAGTTTATGTTAAAGGTGCCGAGCACTACATATTGTGGAAAATATATGTTTGCAAGATAAATCACCAATGCGTTTACGGCAAACAAAACGAAATATGAGGTAACCAGCACCATCCCTGGATTTGCAGAGGTTTTTGCTACGCTAAATGAAACAGATTGAGCGAGTTTTTTCGCAATAGTATGT
>CAYILC010000030.1:0-10866 GCA_964364145.1 uncultured Pseudomonadales bacterium | reverse complement strand
GTTTCTTTCAGAAAAACAGAGGGGAAAACCAACACGAAACTTTACTTAACTCTCATTTTCATTTATTGATGGAACTTGGGTTTGGACAGACCCCACAAAAGGTTTTGCAAACTCAGTGACACAAACCTCGCCTTCTCCTTCGCCTTCGCCTAGCGTACAACCCAGCCCAACACCAAGCCCACAGCCCACACCCACTCCTTCTCCCACACCAACACCACAACCTAGTCCTACACCAATACCTACAACTACGGCAGTTGTTGGGAATATTGTGTTGTCAGAGGTTCAAGCGTGTAATACCAATGAGCACGAATGGATTGAACTGCAAAATATTGGTGATACAGAAGCGGTTCTTGATGACTGGAAACTTTTGGATGCAGGGAGTGTTATCGCGAGTAATTTGGAAAATGTCCACATTCCTCCGCGTGGTTTCGCTGTGATAGAACTTGCGAGTTATCACCTAAACAACAGTGGAGACTTGATTCAACTGCAGTATGGGGATCAAAACAAAGATCAATTTGCCTATGACCATTGTGAACAAGGGAAAACTTGGGCGAAATTGGAAGACGGATATTGGCGCGATACTTCATGTGTAACGAAAGGCGCAACGAATGTATCTTGTGAAGAGTCAAACACTATAACAAGTTCTCCTTCACCAACTCCTTTACAGACCTTGGGTCAGCAGAGTCAGCAAGTGAATGTGTATAGTCCGTCACCACGACCGTTGGCGACAACACTTTTATCCCAACACGTGCGATTGGCAACATCTTCCTCGGTGGTTCAATATATTTTACCCAAATTTGAGGATGCAATCGATGAAACAATCGATAGAAAGCTGGAACAATCAACCAATCCCGGAAGAGTGTTATCCGCAATAGACGCAGGACAAGCCGATGATCCAAGATCACCACTCTATATCATAAGTGGAGTATTACTTTCTGTTTCATCAGCATATTCCGCACTCAAAGAGACTCGCAGAATTTTTCAAAGAAAAATTCGAGAGTACTCTTGAAGTACTAAGAAACTCATTTCCGCATGGTACAATCGACAGGCATGAAAAAACGCCTGCTCGCCTATACTGCTCCGGTCATTTGGATGATCTTTATCTTTGTCTTATCCTCTCAGCAAGCCTTGCCAGGCCCGCAGGCATATTGGCAGGATTTTCTCCTCAAAAAACTCTCCCATATATTGGTGTATGGAGTGCTCTATATACTCTGGTTTAACGCGATGAATCTTTCGGGGAAACCGAAGCAGTATCTGCTTCCATTTCTTTTTACGATCGCCTTTGCGATAAGTGATGAGTTTCATCAGGTTTTTGTGCCTGGGAGAGCCGCGACCATGCGGGATATTGGATATGATACTGTAGGGATGACCGTAGCGATTCTGAAACTCAAACGGTTCATTTGAAGCCTATGGCTATGGAAAGAGATATGGAGCGTTCGAAATTTTCTTTTTCGCTTTTTTTCTTTATATTTTTGCTTGCGACATTTGCCGTTTCTTTTTTGGGAATATACTTTTTTCTCTATATTTTCCGTTAAATACAAGATGTGCAGTTTATATGTTGACGATTAGCAGTCTTTGGTATAAACTGCTAACATTATGACCGATATTCAGTCAAAACCACCGTTGACCTCGCCAATATCACCTCAACAAATGGAAGTCAAAGATATCAAAAGTGTGATCTCGCTAAAAGCGGCTTGGATTCCTGTTGTGGCGATTCGTGAAGGAGTCATTTTCCCGAGTACAGAAACAGTGCTAACATTTGGTCGCCAAAAGTCTATCGTTGCGATTAACGAGGCGATACGCGGGGATAAACGCGTGGTGTTGCTGTCACAGCGCAAAGACACCGCACAAGATCCCGCAGGCAATGAATTGTATACCACCGGCACTCTCGCACTTGTCGATCGCACACTCAAAAATGAACGAGAGTTGAATGCGTTGGTTCGAGGATTGAGTCGTGTTCGGGTTGAAAAACTGGATGAGTCCGGTCCGTATCTTCGCGCATTAATCACCGATATTCATGACATTATTGAAGACACACCAGACATGGAAGCGCTCACAAAACATATTTTAGGTGAGTTTAAACGTGCCGTAAATTTAGGGAAAAGTGTTGAGTTCTTGAACTTCATGAAGCTTATGAGCGGAGCCGGTCCGAGTGAATTGGCGGATCAAATTGCAAGCACGCTTGAATTATCAAATGCGAAAAAACAACAACTTTTGGAAACTTCAGAGGTAAAGCAAAGATTGGAGAAAATCATTGAACACCTTGCAAAAGAAATAAAGGTTTTAGAAATTGAGCATAACATTGCAAGCAAAACACAAAAATCATTCGATAAACATGTTCGTGACCAAGTGTTGCGTGAGCGCATGCGGACCATTCGTAAAGAATTGGGTGAGGAAGACCAGGGCGAGGAAAAAGAAATCTCGGATCTGCGAGCAACAATTACCAAAGCGGGTATGCCAATTGAGGTGCGAACGAAGGCACTCAAAGAACTCAAAAGACTTGAGCGCATGTCGATTGCCAACCCGGAAGGTGGATATATTCGTAGTTGGTTGGATGCGATGGTTGAGATGCCGTGGAATAAACGGAGCAAGGGAACACTTTCATTAAAGAAAGCGGAAAGAATTTTGAATGAAGACCATTATGGTCTCAAAGAAGTAAAGGAACGCATTTTGGAATACTTGGCGGTTTTGAAACTGCGTGAGCAGGATAATGCTGATGGTAAGGGAAAGCGTTCTCCAACAATTCTGTGTTTTGTTGGCGCGCCGGGTGTTGGTAAAACAAGCATTGGAAAGTCTATCGCGCGGGCGATTGGTCGCAAGTTTGTGAAGGTGTCGCTGGGTGGTATTCGTGACGAAGCAGAAATCCGCGGTCACCGACGCACCTATGTTGGGGCAATGCCCGGTCGTATTCTTCAAAACATTAAAACTGCAGGAACAAAAAATCCCGTGTTTATGTTGGACGAGATTGATAAGGTTGGCAACGATTTTCGTGGCGATCCATCTTCGGCATTATTGGAGGCTTTGGATCCGGAGCAAAATCATGAGTTTTCTGATCATTATTTAGAAGTCCCGTTCGATTTGTCCGAGGTGATGTTTATTACCACAGCCAATGTTTTAGACACGATTCCGCCAGCACTGCGTGATCGATTAGAAGTGATCGAGTATTCTGGATACACAGAAGATGAAAAATTTGAGATCGCCAAACGACATTTGTTGAAAAAAGTTCTTGCCGCAAATGGCGTGAAGGACAAAAAGTTTTCTCTGCCAAATCCGTTACTGCACGACATTATCAAACTTTACACGCGCGAGGCAGGAGTTCGTTCACTAGAACGGCATATGGATAAGGTTATTCGGAAAGTAGCGCTCAAAATTGCAAAAGGATATCGACAAAAAATAGCTGTGACCTCAAAAATGATTGAGGATATGTTGGGCCCAGCGCGTTTTCTTCCAAATCTTGCAGAGAAGAAAGACGAGATTGGATTGGCAACGGGACTGGCTTGGACCTCTGTTGGTGGCGACGTGTTGTTTATTGAGGTGGCGCTCATGCCGGGCAAAGGCCAAGTGATCTTAACGGGTCAACTCGGCAAAGTAATGCAGGAGTCTGCTCGTGCCGCCTTTACCTATGTGCGTTCGCACGCAAAAGCGTTAGGCGTGAACGACAAAGTCGTAACCAAGACCGATGTGCATATTCACGTTCCGGAAGGCGCTGTTCCTAAAGATGGTCCTTCGGCTGGAATCACGATGGCTGTCTCAATAGTATCTGCATTTACCAAGAAGCCGGTGCGCAAAAATGTTGCGATGACTGGCGAAGTGACACTGCGCGGTCGCGTTCTTGAAATAGGCGGACTCAAAGAAAAAGTGATCGCCGCACATCGAGCCGGCATCACCGATGTCATTATTCCTAAAGCGAACATGAAGGATTTGCGTGAAATTCCGGACAAAGTGCGCAGTGATATTACCTTCCATCCTGCCGAGACCGTTGATCAGGTATTAAAGGTTGCGCTGAAAGGGTAGAGGTTACGATCTAGTTTTTCTATAGCGTATACTCGAACCCTGTCCAATACGTTCAATCTTTTTCAAATGAAGAAGTTTATTCACAACTTGGTTGATTGTTGGGCGAGCAACATCTGCATATTTGGCTATTTCGTTTGGAGAAGCGGTATCGACTTTTTGTAAATATTGCCACACAGCAAGCTGTTTTGGAGAAAGTAAGGTTTCAACATTTTCTTGCGTGATAAGTCGTATAGCCATTTTCGATTGTTGTAACACGATATCCAAGAAAAACTCTAACCATGGAATAAGATTTTCTGCAGCGGTCCTAAACGTCTTTTGACTTGATCGTAACGCCATATAGTACTCGGATTTGTTATCCTCAATTAATTTCTCATGGGAAACATACGGCATATATCCATATCCTTCTTTCAAAAGTAGGAGATTAGTTAATATCCGAGAAAGCCTTCCATTTCCATCTTCAAAGGGGTGAATATGTAAAAATTCCACGATAAAATTACCCACAACCAACAATGGATGATATGTTTTTTCCCGTAAAGCCTCTTGGGTCCAATCCACCAACTCACTCATTTCTTTGGGTGTTAAATAGGCGCGGGTCGTATCAAACAGGATCCCCATATCCCGGCCATGTGCATCAATCATCCTTACTTGATTTTCTTTGCTTTTGTATTTCCCTCTATGTGTCGTATCTTTTTTTACATACTTGAGCAATTCTTGATGGAAATGTTTAATCGTACTCTCACGTAAGTTCAAACTTTCCCACGAATGAAGGACATTTTGAAGCAACTCAAAATATCCCCCCACTTCCTGTTTATCACGATCAACGAATTTTTCTATCGCTATCCCACGCATAAGTTTTTCCACATCTTCATCCGAAAGACTTGACCCTTCAATGCGCGTCGAAGCTCCCGTAGATGTGACCAACACGGATCTTTTCAATCTACCCAAAAATTGAGGATTGAGATTGGTTCCAGCAGACCATCGCCCTTTGAGTTCTTCAATTTGCGTTATTTTTGACCAAATACCGTTTGGGATCTGGCTTAATCTGGTATTAAAACGGGTTATATTTGACATATACAAGATTATATAAGGTTATATAAGATGTGTCAATTGTGTGATCTAGAGATTCTACCGTATAAAAAGCGTATAATTCAACGGAATATTAACAGGAGATATATGGCCGCATGTTGCGGCAGGTGTGAAAGTTGCTATTGTAAACAGTGAACTATTACATCGTGATGGTGAGACGATTATGGAAATGCTTCAAGATAGTGGAATCAAATCTATAACATAATCTAATTCAAACACTTGCATTCTCTCGACCATATCTGCTACCTTTAAGTGGAGATGAAAAAACCTACATTTCGTGTTCGTCGTATTCTTTCTACAACCTCGATGAAAAAGTTCCGATCTCAAGAACTTAGCATGTTGGGTGCGGTGCTCTTTCTATCGGTGATGCTGTTTGTATTTGTGTTTTTCCTCGATTCAACAAAGGATTTGCGTGGTCGCGCAACCGACAGTGTAGCAACCGTTTGCAATCGTTCCTGTACCGAGAATCGCGACTGTTTGTCCAACATGGTGTGTTGGCCGTATGGTCGTCCATCTGATCAAAAAGGGTATTGTCGATTGGACTCCAATCCAAACAATGACCAGTGCCAGGATCGTCAAGGACAAGGATTTATAGTGCAGGTATACAACGATCTCAACGCAAACGGCATTCGTGACAACAATGAACAGGGAGCAGGATGGGATGTTCTCTGGGATCGCAATAAGGACGAAAGTTGGCGGCCATATATGACCTATGCGGATAAAAATGGCGAAGGTGGGCGCATTGCAAATTTGGATGCGGGTGACATCATTCGTGTTCGCATTCAAGGCAAGGGTGGATGGGAAGTTATAACACCAACGGAAATGCAGCAGGTTATGGCAAATGAAACCACACGTGTTGCCTATTTTGGTGTTCGTCAAGTCGGTGCGAAAAGTACAGCAACACCGAAAGCTTCTGTTCAACCCGCTATAACGAAAGGCGGACTTGGGGGAGTGACGGAGCCAGAACTTGTTTTACCTTCTCCAACGTCAAAACTTCAGATTTTAACCTCTCCATCTCCAACACCAACTCCAGTTGTCATCCAGCAACCAAAGCAATCATTAGGATTTTTAGGATGGATGCGACAACTGTTTAGAAGGTTCTATTGTGGGGTGAGTAAGAGTTGTACAGAGATTTAAGTACAGGCATTATTTTTCAGAGAGGTTTATCATCACGGTAAGTTGGGTGCATATATATTTCTGGTGAGTACCTACTAATTTCCGTACATATTCCATTTATATCAAATTCAAGCTCGATTGTAGTAGCATATGTTGGAGCATTAGTTAATCTGCGCCAAACATCTAAATCATAGTATAAATTTTGAGGTCCCCATTTTATCTTTCCATTTGTAGTGCTAATTACATCAGTGGGTTGTCCAAGTTCTGACTGAATCGTAGGTTCTTTGAACCCATCTTTATCCGGTTTATCTAACGTATTAAACCCTTGATCTTTTTGAAATACTAAACCCAAAAACCGCAGATAGCTGTCTGGTGAACCGTAACTGACATGTGATGCAGATTTATCTGTAGTACTTATAGCAAGTTCCTTCCCTAATGCATCTTTGTACCAAGGAGCAATTACTTGTTTGGTAATATAACCTATATAATTATCATTATATCTATGGGTTTCTTTTATAATCAATATTGGCAATTCAGGTTTCTCCGCCCTTTTCTTCTGATTTATTAATTTTCTGAGACGTTGCCTAGATTCGATAGGTAAAATGTCTAAACGTGGAGAACCAAAATCATAAATACAAACTTTCCCATCACCTTTCTTGTTAACTACTCTCCCAATGTTGTGGGAGAACATGAGTCCACATTCAACATTAGCCCTTTCCCTAAAAAATTTTAAGTCTGGCACTAATCCCATTAAAGATCCTTCAATATATGTACCGTAAAATTCTTGAAGATTTTCTTGAAAGTCAGATAGTTTCTCAACAATAGTTTTTATTCTTGAGTCATTACTCTTCCGCATATCCTCCAGAGAAAGACCTTTAATTTGACTAATAAAATCAGCTTGATCACTATGCTTCATAGTATGTATCATGGGAAATAAAGCCTCTGGGAAAGAATCTGCTTCTTTTTGTAGCATCTGGACTACAGTATCTTCCCTATCTACAAGCTCCTCATCTCGAGAACTACCAAGAATGAATTGGGTTGATGCGACATGATTATCAAAAGCAATTTGATAATTTTCGTATTGATCTTTTAATTGAAAAACCAACTTTTCTGCTTCACTTAAAGTTAAGGGAGTAACTTCTGGCATGAATTGGTGTCCCCCATCGAAAGCTATTTTTGCACGTTTTTCTATCTCACTCAAAACGCGTTTGTACCAAACTCTTGTTCCATCTGCTAAGGTGAGTGGTACTGCTACTGATTCATCTGAAACAAGATTACGTAGTTGTATTTCGAATGATTGAACCGAGTCAGGTGGAGCCCAATTTGGAACAATCGTTTCACTACCAACATCCCGTTTTGCCATAATCACTCCATAAATTATATTAGCATCATAGCGAAGTTCCACAAAGCGTCAAGCAGGAAGGCGCATTGCTTCATCTAAAATGTAACGCAAATTAATTCGTTGCCTCATAGGAAAATGTACTCCAAAACAAGAAGGAGTACATATGCTCACTATGAGAGAAAAAGCATCATTAATCAAGACAATCTGTCAAAGATATCGATTAGTCTCAAAACGAGAAAAGTCACATATCCTCGATGAGCACAAATTACAGTCAACATGAGTACAAACGCATCGTTACATTATGAGTGAGGCAATACAGGGGGGAATAACTTACGCTTTCCGCTGAATCACAAACTGAGCAACCTCAATAAGGTGTTGTTTCATCAACGCATCACCTGTTTGCAACGATTGAATTGCCGAAACCCCATCCTCAACGTGTTTTTTCGCCTTGTCTTGTGAGTATTGTAAAGACCCAGACTTTCGAACAATCGCTTGCACGCGTTCAAGTTCTTGTTCTGTAATTGCCGACCCAACAATTTTTTCTAAAAACGTTTGATCTTCTTTGTTGCAATGTCGGTATGCGTATTGAATCAGCAATGTCTTTTTTCCTTCGCGCACGTCGTTTCCAACCGCTTTACCAGTTTCCTCGGCTTGTCCAAAAAGGCCAAGAATGTCATCTTGAATTTGGAATGCTGTACCAACGTGTGTGCCATATGTCGTTAATACAGATTCAAACACTGATCTTTTTCCGGCAAAAATTACCCCAAGAAGCAATGGACTCACAAAGGTATATTGCGCTGTAACAAGGCGCAATCCTTTTTCAAATCTTTCTTCTTTAACTTGAGACAATGGTTCATGATTCTGCATCATGTGAATCTGCCATCCAACCGCCGTTTTTTCCAACATGTGTTTATTGATGATTTCTAAACTTTCAACAATCTGGTCCGATGAGAAACCGGAAGTTCGAATGAGTTCGTAAATATATGTATTCAAAATGGCACCGGCAATCTCGGACCATGTTCTTGCATAATGTTCACGAGTATCTTTGGGATAATGGGCAAACAGCGACTTCGCATAAACAACCTCAAGCGTAGGTCCGCCATGCCGCACAGTATCGCGGTCTGCCATATCATCGAGGTTCATCAAATAGTTGTGCAGTAACTCGACTGCCGCCCCAACACGAACGATTTTTTTGTCTTCTGTTCCACCGGCCAATTTGTACCCGCACCAGCATAGATATGGCCGAATCCGTTTTCCACCACGAAGGACCATTTCTTGCAACGCGGTAACGGTGTTGAAATGAATTGAGTCTAGCGTTTTTGCATACTTCAATCGTTCTTGAAAAAACGTTTGAAGCTCTTGTTGAACAAGGTTTGCGACGCGAGACAACTCTTGTGAAAAATGTGGAACACTGGTGGAGGGATTGATTGAGGATTTAGTCGAGGAAATAACGGACATATTTGAACGCATTATACTCCATATTTAAGAGTACTTTCTGGTATACTGAATGCATGAAGTTTTCGTTTAGGCGTTTTTTCGCCGTATCAGCGCTGTTGGTTTTCATTGGCATGGCAGTTGTAGGAGTTCGGACTGGTCTAAAAGTGAAACAGTATATCCATGCATTTGAACAATCCGCAGGCACCTCTGCACTCGAAATAAAACGGCAGATCATTTCAAACTGGAAAATCTCAGTCGAACAAACAAACGACACCATAACAGCACTGATTTTAGGTACAGATCAGCTCAAAGGACGGCCAACACATAATAGTCAGGCAAATGTTCTTACCGATAGCCTCATTCTTACAAGCCTCAACCTCAAAACACTCGCATTAACCCAGGTTTCTTTGCCAAGAGATCTTTGGATTGATCAATACAGGACAAAGATAAACGCGCTCTATTTCTATGGGTACGAAAAAACTCCGCAAGATCCAACGGCTTTTCCAAAATCGGTGATTCAAGACATTACAGGTGTTCCAATTCAGTATGTGGTTGTGCTCAACCTCAACACGGTGGCGAAGGTTATTGATGCTTTGGGTGGCGTTGATGTGCAGATTGATCGCAGTTTTACCGACGAGCAGTTTCCAAAACCAGGAGTAGATGTCGCAACAGTTCGTGACCCAAAATTGTTGTATGAAACTGTGCAGTTTTCTCAAGGTAATGAACGTATGAACGGAGAACGAGCACTAGTGTTTATTCGATCGCGCCGCAGTAAAGATCGTATCGAAGGGACTGACGAGGGTCGTATTATGCGTCAACAAAAGGTTATGCTGGCGATGATGTCTAAGGCGATGAATCCAGCCATTTTGAAAAACCCGACTGTTTTGGGTAAGCTCTACGCGCTGTATCGATCAGAGTTTTCTTCAGCAATTCCGTTCGACCAAGTTATCGCAATTGGAAAATATGTAGGACAGCAACTGATGAATAATAAAAAAAATATGACTGCACTTCAAATAAAGAAAGCGACAATTTCCATACAAGAATATGGACAAAAAGGCACGCTATTTCATCCGGATGTCAAAAAATATGGCGGTCAATGGGTGTACATTCCAGTAGACTCAACTTGGAATGGGTTGAGAGATGAGATACGAGGGTTCTATGCCAATGAATAAGCCTACAAAACCAGAGGATCGTGAGACCACTTTGAACCTTTGGGTGACCCGAGCGCTTGTCCTTACCATAATTCTCATGTCTTTACTCTGGGGATTGACTGCAGAAATGTACAAAAAAGATCATGATCGAACACTGATCCGTTTGAAAAGACTCGAAAAACAGATTATCATGCAGAGGAAACCATGAAACTTCTTGTTACCGGCGGCGCCGGGTTCATCGGCGCAAATTTTATTCTGTACTGGATGGGTAAACACCCCGATGATGCTGTGGTGAATCTTGACGCGCTTACTTATGCCGGGAATCTGGGGAACCTAGCATCTATAGAACTAGATACTAGATACCAGTTTATAAAGGGGGATATTTGTAATCCCGCCATTGTCGAGCAAGCAATGGCTGGTTGCGATACGGTGATCCATTTTGCGGCGGAAAGTCATGTAGACCGTTCCATCATGGATCCATCAGCTTTTGTGCGGACAAATGTTTTGGGAACACAAGTGCTATTGGACGTAGCAAAAAAACTTGGAGTGAAGCGTTTTCATCATATCTCAACGGATGAGGTATTTGGGTCGCTAGAACTCGGATCAACAGCGAAGTTTAATGAAACAACCTCATACAATCCGCACAGCCCGTACTCGGCGTCAAAAGCAGGATCGGATCATCTGGTTCGTGCGTATTACGACACCTATGGTTTGCCGATC
>CAYILC010000029.1:0-10912 GCA_964364145.1 uncultured Pseudomonadales bacterium | reverse complement strand
CGATTACGTATAATCCGGGCGTGATCACGAAAACACTGTTAAAAAACCCAGCAGGATCGTTTTCCCAATCTGTCGTGAATCATATGATTGAACAAGGTACCAAGAACCATCAAAAAAAAGTGTTTCTCATTCAGGGTGAGGAGGATGTGTTAGTTACGCCCGCCGTTTTGTGTTTGCCGCTGGGAACACATGTGATCTATGGCGATCCTCGCCGGCACTGCATGCGAGACATCATTGTAACCGAAGAAATAAAAGAAACACTGCGAAAATTGTTGCAGTGAAAATCAAGTGGAGAAAAAAAGGAGTCTATGAATCAGTCGACGATGTTTGAAAATATCTATGCCGTTGTGGCAGAGATTCCGCGAGGCCAAGTCATGTCCTACCAAGCCGTTGCCGAAGCCGCGGGAGTAAAAAGTCCACGGTGGGTTGGGCGAGCCATGCATGCAAACACCGATTCGGAAACAATTCCTTGTCACCGCGTTGTTCACAAGAACGGGGAACTTGCTCCAGAATATGCATTTGGTGGCAAGGAAATTCAGCGAAAAAAACTCCTTGATGAAGGTGTTCAGTTTATTGGTGATAAAGTAAAAATGACCGAGTGAGTGATACAAAATCAAACTCTCCACTTGCACATCTGTTACACACATGCTTTAATGACCCGCCCGTAACTATGACGACGATTCATCGAGCGTTAATTGTTGAAGATCATCCTCAAATCACCTACACAGTGAAACCAGTTTTACACGCTCTCGCTTTTGAAGTTGATGCTGTTCGCACACTTTCCTCTGCTTCAAAAAAATTAGCACAACATACATATGATTTGGTTATTCTTGACCGTTCACTTCCAGACGGTGATGGTTTAGACCTCTTTACCTCTGTGGAAGATATGTGTGTGCATACGCGAACGCTCGTTGTAAGTGCTCGAGCTACTTCGGAACAACGAGCATTTGGACTGCTTAAAGGAGCGGATGATTACTTAACGAAGCCGTTTTCATCGGCGGAACTGTCTGCCCGAGTTCAGTCATTGATGAAAAGATCAAAAGATTTATGTACGGGCTTGCGACATATTTTTTATGACGTTCGGTATGACTATGAACAGCATCGATTGTATTTTTCACAGGAGTATAGACAACTTACACCCGGTGAAGCAAAACTATTCGAACTCTTTTTGCGTCATCCCTCTTTGCATCTTACTCGGGAGGCTATCGCGACGCATCTATGGCCGGCAGATTTATATCCTACCTCGACAGCAGTTGATGTGTGTATTAAAAGACTACGGGATCGTTTAATACGTACGGCATTGTGTATCGTCACTGTTCGGCGCACCGGTTATGTGCTGGAGTGCGCAGTGAAAGATTTTCAGCAAGATTTTCAGCCTTGAACTTTACTGCTATTTTTAGTAGTGTTGACCTATACACGAAAGGTTCTTTATGCGCTCACTACACACAACGTTTTTAGTTGCTGCAGTTTTATTCATTGTAGGAATTCTTGTAGGAAACACCAGTTTAGCGACGCCAGTACATGCACTTACCATTACTTTCCCAGAAAAAGGATTTCCAAAGGTGGAGGCGGGAACGGTACTAGGTGAAACGAGTTTAGATAAACCTGACTCTACAAGTTCACCAGTGTCTGCAAAGCCGCAGACAGAAGGAGGGATTCGTAATACGGCGAACAATACTTCTGAACAACGGGAACAAGGCACGAAAGCGACCAGACAGGCGAACTCGGAGAAAGAACAAGCGCAAAAACTTCAGAAGCTTCTTCAGACTACAAAGCCGGCAGAGTTGGAGTTGAAAAAGAATAAGGATGATCAAGATGTAACAGTGAGTCTGCGCGAACTAGAGAAGCGTAAAGGATCTTCGGGAAGCGAAGATAATAAAGGAACATTTGAAAAAAGAGAAGTTGGCATCACCCAGGACTCCTGGCAGCCAAAGGAAGGCATTCCCAATAAAGCTGATGAACACGTTGATAGTGTTGAGGTAAAACTTAGAAAGGATCTCGAGGTTAAAAGTACTCAAGAGGGATTAGATGTAAAAAATAGTGCAATAAAAGCGAGTACAACCTTACCTGTTCAAATACATACGAACACGAAAGAGCTTTCTGTCGTTACTCCTAATGGAACAAAGGTTGTGAGAACACTTCCTGATGAGGCTGTTCTTGCGATCCAAAATTCTGGCCTTAATGGACAGGTTGTTGGAGAAGTGAAACTTGAGGCACAGGGAAATGATCTTGTGTATAAAGTGAAGAAAGAGCAGT
This sequence comes from uncultured Pseudomonadales bacterium, assembly GCA_964364145.1. GTDB lineage: Bacteria > Patescibacteriota > Microgenomatia > UBA1400 > UBA12028 > CAYILC01. The sequence continues at coordinate 8,656 of CAYILC010000029.1, read as the reverse complement.
ATAAGAAGATGTTTGGTTTGATGCCCGTCACCATTAAACAGGATGTTCAAGTTTCGGCAACCACGGGTGAAGTTACTACAACTCAACAGTCTATAACTGATCGGATTTTTAACTTTTTTTCGTTCTAAATATTCAGCAACATGGTTGCATATGTGACTATATGGGGAAAGGTAGATATGGACGACACGCAAAAATCGCAGCAAGTAAATGGGATGCAAACCACTCAAACCAACACACTGAGTGCACTTCAAGCTCTCCTCGAACGGCAAACCGAACGTGTTGATGACCTTCGCCGCAAGATTCGTGCGGCAAGTGAAAGCATGAAGTCAATTTTAGATAATGATGAGAAGTTAGCCGAGGTTTCACAGTCTGCCGAAAAAGCCTCACAAGACATGAAGTCGCGCAAGAAAACCTTGACAGAATCACCGGAGTTTCGTGAACAGCGAGGAAAGACGATCGAACTCAAAGATGAGCTGAAGGAGCTCGAGGAAACGCTCAATAGTCATTTGATTTCGTATTTCCAGCAGACCGGCGTGAAAACGTTTGATACTACTGGGGGCGATCAACGTGAGTTCAAAGTGTATGCAAAAGTTTTACCCAAAAAAGGAGGAGGACGTGAGTAAAACGACGAACTCGCCAACATATTTGGATGAGGCGTTTCAACTCGAGTTAGAGGAGTTGCTCAAAACTTTTTTGAAAAAGCACAAAGACTACGGCAAAGGCAACATTTTAGAGATTGAGGAACTGGGAATTGCGTTTCGTGTCGCGGAAAAAGTGAGTCGCCTCAAAAATTTATTACTGAAAAACGAGAATCCGACAAATGAGTCTATCGAGGACAGCTGGACGGATATTGCGGTGTATGCCGTGATTGCAAAATTGTACCGCAAAGGATTGTTTCAGAAGTTAGAGGTCGTGTAAGTACGATAAAATACCTCATTGAACATCATTCTTTGACAATCAAGTTTTTTCTGATATAACATACCGTATAACCTCGTGAAAAAGATACAATTTACCTATCATATTACTGATGCCCTTACCCCACTGGATGGGAGGAATCGTCATAAACTGTCCGAACTCATCCCTTTCTTTTCGGAGCTTGCTCTCAATAAAAACAGAATACTTGTGGAGATTGAGTATCTCAAAGCATTGTCCACACACAAAGTCATTCGTGTTCTTACTCAAAAAGAGATCAAATATCTTGATGAAATAAGCAACACTTTTAATGCGACAAGGTACAAAAAATTGCGCGAAATCGAATCAACTACAAATCATGATCTTCAAGCAGTTGTTGTATATATTCAAAGACATCTTGAAGGAACATCGTTGAAAGATTTGGTGGAAATGATTCATTTTGGGTTGACTAGCGATGATATTAATAATCTTTCGTATGCGTTGATGCTTCAAAGTGCGGTACGTGAAGTCTTCTTGCCGGAATTGCACAAGGTTGAACAGTGTTTGAAAGGAATGTCATCTGCGTATAAACATATTCCCATGCTTGGGAAAACGCATGGGCAGTCTGCCGCGCCAACAACATTTGGAAAAGAAATGGCAGTATACAAAACACGGCTGTCACATGAAATTCAGACATTGGCCAGTTTTACTATGCATGCGAAATTGAACGGCAACGTGGGAAATCTTAATGCCCATACTTTTATTTTTCCTCATATGAATTGGATTGATTTTAGTACATCATTTGTTTCATCCTTAGGCCTTATTCCTGATGTTCTTACGACCCAAATAGAGCCGTACGACAGTTATATTTATCTTTTTCAAACTTTTTCTCGAATAAACAATATTTTATGTGGTTTGTGTAAAGATATGTGGATGTATGCCATGTTGGAATATGGTGTACAAAAAGTGGTGAAAAAAGAAGTTGGATCAACCGCTCTTCCTCACAAAGTCAATCCCATATATTTTGAAGGATCGGAAGGTGGATTTGGTATTGCCAATTCCCTATTTGCATTTTACGCTGAAAAACTTAGCTATTCCCGTTTACAACGAGATCTGTCAGACTCAACAGTGCGAAGATCATTTGCCATTGCTTTTGCGTACTCTCTTCTTTCCTATCAAAGCGTAAGAGAAGGCTTGGATAGGATCATTCCAAACACAATACACATGAAGAAGGATTTGGACGAGCATTTTGAAGTACTTTCGGAGGCAGTGCAAAATATGTTGAGAGCACGAGGTGTAAAAGATTCATATCAAAAAGCAAAAGATTTTTTTAGAGGCGCAAAAGTAACCCAAAAGATATATCAGGAGTTTGTTGAAAGTTTGCCAATAAAAAAAGATGACAAGCGAAAACTTATACAGTTAACTCCTCAAACATACACGGGAGTTGCGGAAAAACTGGCGGTATATGAAACATAATATTCAATTTCCATTGGTGGTTATCGGCGCTCAATGGGGAGATGAAGGAAAGGGAAAAGTTGTTGACGTTTTGGCGGCTCAAGCCGATTGTGTGATTCGTTTTAACGGAGGAAATAATGCCGGACATAGCGTTGTGGTAAATGGCGAAAAGTTCAAACTTTCCCTTATTCCTTCGGGAGTTATGCAACGAAAAAAATTACTTCTTGCGCAGGGAGTCGTCATAGATCCTAAAATTCTCCTGGATGAGATTTCTTTTTTTGAAAAACGAGGAATACCAGTTAACCTCATGATTGATCCTCGCGTGCATATCGTCATGCCGTATCACAAAGCGTTGGATGCAGCAACCGAAGCTTGGAAAGGAAAAAAGGCGACCGGAAGCCTTCACTTGGGAATAGGATATTGTTATGAAGATAAAAATAACCGGTTTGGAATACGATTTGAAGATCTTATCAAGCCAAAATATCTCAAAGAAAAATTGCAGATGTTCTTTCCGCAAAAGAAAAAACAGATAGAGTTAATTTTCGGACAAAAAACAGAGTTAAACGAAGAAGATATATATAGAACGTATGCGAAATATGGGAGAGCATTAAAAAAATATTGTGGTGACGTTTCTTCGTATGTGGGTGCTCAAATGAAAAAGAAAAAGGTGTTGTTTGAAGGAGCTCATGGTACGTTTCTTGATGGAGTGTTTGGCACCTATCCGTATACCGTTGCAATTCATACGATGTCCGGCGCTATTTTTCCGTATGTGGGTCTCGCTCCACAAAAGATATATTCGATGGGAATTGTCAAGGCATATACAACCCGTGTTGGAAACGGACCTTTTCCAACTGAACTTCATAATAAAGTCGCGGAAAAAATCCGTGCTGTTGGAGTTGAATTTGGCACCGTTTCTAAACGACCACGAAGATGCGGGTGGCTTGATCTTTGTATGCTAAGAACCGCACACAGGCTTTCTGGATTTGATTCTATTGCCATTACTAAACTGGACGTTTTATCCGGACTTAAGGAAATTAAAATATGCATTGCGTACACACTACATGGGGAAAAAATAACAGAAGTTCCCTCTTCAATTCATGATCTTCCAAAATGTAGACCGGTGTATACGGTATACAAAGGTTGGAAATCGGATATATCAAAAATACGAACATATACTGGTCTACCGCAGGAAGCAAAAAAATATATCAAGTTTATCACAGACCAATTACACATTCCTATTTCCCTAGTATCAGTTGGTCCCGGAAGAGGAGAAGAAATATATCTATGAACATACAAACGGCATATACCTATGATGATGTACTATTAATTCCGCAAAAGTCATACGTCGATCACCGATCCGAGGTATCTACAAAAACAAAGTTTTCCAGACACATTGACCTTTTCACACCATTTGTATCGGCGAATATGGATACGGTTACCAAAGCGGATATGGCTATTGCCATGGCGCGCGAGGGAGGTATTGGGGTTATTCACCGTTTTATGAGTATTGAAGAACAGGTTGAGGAGGTCAGCAAAGTTAAACGCAATGTAGGGTTTATTTTAAGTGCACCGTATACCATCATGCCGGATACAAAATTATTCAAAGTGTGGGATATGTCTCAAACATATACTATTGACAGTTTTATTGTCGTTGACACAAACAAAAAAGTCGTCGGTATTTTATGTAAAAGAGATTATATGTTTGAAGAAAACAAAGACAGAAGGGTCGTTGATTTAATGACTCCTTTAAAAAATCTTATCTATGGAAAAGCAAACATACCTATCATTGAAGCCAAAAGAATATTTCAAAAAAATAAAATTGAAAAACTTCCTCTTCTTAGTAAAGATGGCCAATTAAAAGGACTCATTACCGCAAAATCCATTATCAACTATGAAAAGTTTCCGTATTCGACAAAGGATATGGACGGCCGATATCGAGTAGGGGCGGCAGTTGGCATTGTGAAGGATTATTTAGAGCGCGCAAAGGCGCTTGTTGATGCAGGAGTAGACGCGTTAGTGGTTGATGTTGCTCATTGCCATAACGACATAGCGCTTCGAGCCGTTTCCGAACTGCGGAAAAAATTCAAACATATTGATCTTGTCGGAGGAAATGTTGCAACCGCCAAAGGTACGGCTGAACTTATTGAAAGAGGGGTGGATGCGGTTAAGGTGGGTATTGGGCCGGGTGGATTATGCACAACCCGAACAGTTACCGGAGTTGGGTATCCGCAATTTTCCGCTGTTATGGAATGCGCAAAAGTGGGAAGGAAAAAAGGAATACCAATCATTGCAGATGGAGGGACAAATTTTCCCGGTGATATCACGAAGGCAATAGCCGCGGGCGCCTCGTGCGTCATGCTCGCGGGTTGGTTCGCGGGAACTGATGAAAGTCCGGGCTCCTTTATCTTACGAAAAGGCATGAAATACAAAGTTCACCGAGGATCAGCGTCATTTTTGGCCACGGCCGATCGTTCCATGAGTTTGGATAATGAGTCAGAGCATCAATTAAACTCGATTGTTGCCGAGGGAGTCGAGGCGCTAGTCCCCTATAAAGGACGAGTGGAGGACGTAATATTTCAACTTGCCGGGTCACTGCACTCGGGAATGAGTTATTGTAATGCAAAAAGTATTCCCGAACTTTGGAAAAACGCAAGATTTGTAAAAATTACCGATGCCGGATTTCGTGAGAGTAAAGCCCACAATGTTGCCGAAATATAATGCGATGACGAAGAGAATAAGGCCAAAAACGGTATCATCCAAAACGATATATCGCGATTCTCACATACGAGTACATCATGACGTTCTTGAAGCAAATTCTTTTTCCTGGAACCAAGTATATTTGGAATGGCATCATAAAAACGCAGTCTGTATTATCCCCTTCGAAAACAACGGAGTATTTCTCATTCGACAATACCGCCATGCAGTATCACAGTATCTGTGGCAGTTTCCGGGAGGACTCATGGAACCGAATATTTCTGAAATGAATATGGCTCGAAAAGAACTCCTTGAAGAAACGGGCTTCGTGGCTGAAAAACTTAGAAAAATTGGGACAATTTCTCCTGAACCTGGGCTGACGAGCGCGAATATCTTTGTTTATATTGCAACGAGCTTACAGAAGAAAAGTACGCAGATTGAAAAGAGTGAAATAGGAATGGAGGTTAAATTCTTTCCGATTGCAGCAGTACAAAAAATGATACAACGAGGAAAAATATACTGTGGAATTACGCTAAGCGCGTATCTGTTGTTTGATTTAGATAAAACGTCGTAGAAAAAGCCAAACCGGCATCCTATTTTCCATGACATTTTTTATATTTTTTGCCGCTTTTACAAGGACACGGATCATTTCTGCCGATTTTTGCTGCCGCTACTCCAGGTCTTGCCACCCCAGTTTGTCCTTTCGCCGTAGACATCGCTTTGGCAAGATCGCTTAAGGAGCCTTTCGTCGAGCTTGGCGCTTTTATTTGCGCTTCTGCCTTCTGTGCTTCTTGCGCGATGGACTCACCAAATACTTCCTCTTTTATCTCAACAGCCTGGTGTTGAAGTGGCGCTTGCGTCGGCATTTGTGGCTGGACGCGGTAGATCTTGTGAACAATATCGTCATGAATCCTGCCAACCAAAGCCTCAAACATGGTGTAGGCTTCCTGCTTATACGCCGACAGCACAGTTTGCTTGTCCCCACGAAGCCAAATACCTTCGCGCAGATTTTCGATGTTATCAAGATGGTCCATCCACTGTTGGTCAATACTTGATAAAGTCACATATCGTTCGATTTCACGAGATGTTGCCTCTGAAAATGTCTTTTCACGCTGTGAATACACATCGTGTGCAATATGAAGTAACTTTGTCTCCAGTTCTTGCGAAGAATGTGTTTCCACGAACGTTTTTTTCATGTGATGTTGAGAAGCCTCGTCAAATGGAATGATGCTTACAAACTCATTGACAATTGCTCCCGCGTCCTCGTCAGTTAAAGTATTTTCTTCTGGAGCATGTAAGCTCACAATGCTTTGGATGGATTCATCAATGTACTGGAGAATATCCTCTTTCACATTTCGTTCGCCAAACAGTACCTTTCGGCGTAAAGAATAAATAATCTCGCGCTGTTGATTCATGACGTCATCAAACTCCACGAGGCGTTTGCGCTGATCAAAGAAAAAGCCTTCCACCTTCACTTGCGCTTGCTCAATCGCCTTTCCGATCATGGCGTGTTCGATTGGCTGAGCCTCATCGATCTTCAGAAACTCCATGAGCTTGCTGATCTGCTCACCGCCAAACAGACGCATGATCTCGTCTTCCAGCGATACAAAGAATCGCGAAGAACCGGGGTCGCCTTGACGGCCGGAACGACCGCGGAGCTGATTATCGATACGACGAGACTCATGACGTTCTGTGCCAATAACATGAAGTCCGCCCAAACTTGTTACCTTTTCATGATTCCTTTCCCACGTTTTGAGTTCCTTTTCATACGTCTTTTCACTTGGATAATCCTTTTGTTCAGGCTTTGTTCCACCCAAGACAATGTCAACACCACGACCGGCAATGTTTGTGGCAACGGTAATCGCATCGAGTTTGCCCGCGTTGGCAATAATAAATGCTTCTTTTTCGTGATTTTTTGCGTTCAGAACCTGGTGAGTGATGTTTCGGCGAGTTAAAAAATCGGAAATGATGTCGTTGTGTTGAATCGAGCGCGTACCAATCAACATGGGCTGGCCTTTTTTGTGCAGATCTGCAATTTCTTGGACGATTGCACCATATTTTGCTCGAGTAGTCTTGTAAATAACGTCTGGATTGTCCTGACGTATTACCGGAACGTGCGTTGGGATAGGCAAAACCTCCATGTTATAGATCTTCTTGAACTCCTCGGTTTCGGTCATGGCTGTACCGGTCATGCCCGAGAGTTTTTTGTACAAACGGAAGTAGTTTTGCAGTGAAATTGTTGCCAGCGTTCGGGATTCTTGCTGGATCTGCACACCTTCTTTTGCCTCGATAGCCTGATGTAAACCGTCACTGTAGCGACGACCATACATAAGGCGGCCGGTGTGCTCATCAACAATCACCACCTCACCCTCGCGAACAATATAATCTTTATCGCGTTGGAACAATGTTTTTGCGCGTAACGCTTGCTCAATATGATGGATTGTATCGAAATTTTCCTCATACAAATTGGTTACACCAAGCTTTTTTTCTACGCGCTTGACGCCAAGATCGGTGAGCGTCGCGGTTTTCATTTTTTCATCTACCGCATAATCGCTGTCTTTGACCAATGTATCGACAATCTTGGCAAAATCATAATATTTTTTGGTGGGTTCGCTGTCTGGCGCAGAAATGATTAACGGTGTACGGGCCTCATCGATCAAAATAGAGTCGGCCTCATCTACAATCGCAAAGTTGTAGTCGCGCTGGACTAAATCTTCTACCCGTTGCGCCATGTTATCGCGAAGATAGTCAAACCCAAACTCGTTGTTGGTGCCGTACGTGATATCGGCGGCATACGCCTCTTTGCGTGAAATGGGCTTGAAGTGCTCGAGACGATCATCGCCGCGTTCTTCGCCTTTGAATGTTGAGTCATAGAGATGCGCTTTGTCGTGCGTAATAACGCCTACAGAAACGTTTAACATCTCAAAAATCGGTCCCATCCAACCGGCGCCAAGTTGCGCCAAGTAATCATTCACGGTGACCAAATGGACGCCTTTGGCAGTGAGTGAATTTAGATATAGCGGAAGTGTGGCAGACAGCGTCTTCCCCTCTCCCGTTTTTTGTTCTGCAACTTTGCCTTCGTGAAATGCAATGCCAGCAATAAGCTGGACATCGTAATGTCGCAAGTTGATTGTACGGCGAGAGGCTTCTCGAACAACTGCATACGCCTCCGGCAAAATTTCTTCGAGTGTTTTACCATCGAGTAAGAGTTGTTTGAACTCGGTGGTTTTTGCTTTGAGCATTGTATCGGACAGTTTTTTGGTTTGTGGCTCTTGGGCATTGATTTTTACGACAATATCCGCATATCGTTTAAGCGTTTTGCCGTTTTCATCAAAAAATTTCGAGAGAAAAGAGAACATATCAGGTATTTTAGACTAATTTGGAAAAAGAAGGAAGGGTTGGAGCGATTACAATGAAAATCGATATTTATCGTAGGATTCGTGTGTGATTCCTGTTACATTGTCATGCAACCTTCCTCCCGATAGTTTAATAAATCGTGCATGGGGAACTTCACGAAGAGTTGCGCTGCGATCCTTTTCCCACTTCTCTAGATATTCTTTTGCAACCGCTTCTGACATTGCTGGGGCTTGAGCTGAGTATCCATTGAAACCGGCTA
>CAYILC010000028.1:0-10929 GCA_964364145.1 uncultured Pseudomonadales bacterium | reverse complement strand
CTGGTTTTGGGGGGTGGAGGAAGGCGGAGGAGTAGGAGGCGGAGGAGTAGGAGGGAGCGCGGGGGGCACAGCAGAAGAAGGTGTAGCATTCTGCTGATCGACACGCTCATAGACTCGGATAAATCCTATGTTTTTGGTGTCAAGGGAAGCGACACCCCGATAGTCGTGCGTTTCGAGCCATTTTTCGATATTACGGTTTGGATCCGTTAAATCGCGAAGATAATCAAAAACTAACACGCGCCGAAATCCTACAACTCTTTTCATATGTTGATCTAAAACAGAAGGTTCATTGATCAATAAGGTAGGAAATGTGATCGTTTGATACTGTAACTGCAATCGATCTTTATAAAAATCCCACGGTGCGAATGGGCCCGTGAATCCGAACACCACAATAGTATCTGAAACACCAAACATCTGATGAATTGTGATCAGACTTGTGCGCCAATCTTCTCGCTGATACATAGAGCGTGTCCAATACAAGTTGACGCTAAAAAGTTGATACGCAATGAAAAAAGTGAATAATAACAAGCGTTTTTGTATTGAAAGATACCTCAAACCAACTCCAATCATCAAATACATTGCCGGAAGCGCAAATAATACCCTTTTTGGTTGCAACACAGGAATAATAAACGAAAATAACCAAGCCAAACAGACCGAAATGACAAGCCAGACCAGAGGAGTTAATATGAGCATTCTATGGCCGTGTTTTGCTTTTTTCACTGCTCGCAGATATAAAAACATCGTGAGTGTGGAGGGAATACCATAATACGCTACGTCGAAAGGTGTGATATTTATTTCCTTTATTCCTCCAATAAATTTAGCCATAACGAGTAATAATGATTTCCATTGAGGAGGACTGACCACTTGATCCCATCCCGGAAGTTGTAATCGAAGATCCCTCCCTACCTGAAGTTGATGGGAAAAACTTGGAATCCATAGAAGAAAAAGTAGCGAAACAATGATATATATCTTCGCTAATTCTTTCACTATTTTTCTTTGAAAGAATACTGCATAACTCAATTGCGAAAGAATCAAAAAGGGATATACATACATTGTGTATAACCCCGCTACCGTAGAACAGAGATATAAGATCTTAATTTTAGATGAAACTTTATGTGTATTATGATGAGTATGATCAGCCCAAACGAGTAGCGCATACCACGACAATGCTCCCCACATCGCGGCCAGCGAATACGGACGAAGCTCTTGGGAAAAATAGATGTGTAAAGATGAGAGAGCTAAAAGAGTAGCACTCATAAGACCGATAGAAAATCCATGATGCTTATCTTTACCTAAACGCTCACCAATTTTAAAAGTGAAAAACACCGTCATAATTCCCGGGATAACAGATGCCATTCTCAACCACCACTCACTGTGATTAAAACGTGCGAATATATGGACTACAATGTGAAAAAGCGGAGGTTGGAAATCGCCTGAAATATGTAGCTGTTCTGCCAACGGTCGCATACTTTCTAACGCTTGGGCGGCTTCATCTAACCAAAAGGATTGGTTGATCAAAACAAGACGAAATATTGAAGACAGTACGATTATCAAGAGGATTGCAAATAATTTCTTCGTTAAATTCATGGCAAAGTATAGTTTATCATTCGGTGGAAGATAAAAGATGACAAATGCAGTACCTTTCCTTCCTATATCTTGACGCATCGCTGATTCGTTGTTAGGTTATAGGCATGACATTAACGGCATCACTCATGCATTCCACCTGGTCACCAGACCGACCAACTTCTCGAGGAGCAACCGCCTACCATGATGCAGTTGTTCATGCTTCGTGGCACAAAGAAAATATCAATGAACTCATAGAGATTGTAAAAGAAAAGATCAAACCGAATGACATTGTGATTGATTTCGGTGCAGGAACCGGAGCGTCAACCGTATATCTCTTACAATCCTTGAAACCAACATACTCTGTGATCCTCATGGATAACTCTGCCTCTTGGCTGGGAAAAGCGTACGAAACACTCCACAATCATAAAAACGTTGCGTTTTATATGTTGGGGAAAAAGGGCAACGGGTTCATGACTCCGAATGACGTACTTGGAAAGAACGCTGTTGATCATGTCATTTCAGCAAATACTGTTCATCTCATACCACATATAGAAGATACATTTAGGGGTATTTACGCTGTATTGAAACGTGGCGGCAGTTTTAGTTTTCAAAGCGGGAACATCCTGCGAAAAGATAAAGAAAATGGGGTTTTAATGATTGATGACACGGTTAAAGAAATCCATGATATTGCTTTAGAGATTATCAGAACACATAAAACTTTTGGACGATATGCGCAAGACCTTGATGCACGAATTGTAGCGCAGGCTGACCAACGCAAGGTTGTGTTTCCTGATCCTCGATTGGTCGAATACTATGTAAAGATGCTCAAATCTGTGGATTTCAAAAACATCACTGTCACATATAAAAAGATAAAGGTGAAATATGACGATTGGATGAATTTTGTGCGAGTACGACGTTTGCAGGCGGGGATATTACCGGAGGTAGGAGGGAAAGATGCCACGCCACAGGAAGAACGGGATAGAGATGATCTCATCACAAAGGCGGCAAATATATTGTTTAAAAAACTTAAAACACAGAATCCGCTTGCAAATGGTCAATCATTTATCGCAGAATGGGTATATGTCCAAGCAAAAAAATAATTCTCCATATGAACTTGAGTATAAAGCGTTTGCCAAGTTCATTCGTGGCGAGAACATTCCATTAGAGTCTTTAGTCGTGTTGATTCTCAAATCATTCGTGGCAATTTTTGAAATGACTATTCGATATATCCCTGGAGGAATAGGATATACACTCCGATACTGGTATTACAAATGCACACTAAAACATCTGGGTAAAAATGTGCTTATCGATGTTGGTGTATTTCTTTATGGCCTAAAAAATATCTCGATTGGGGAATATACATGGATAGATTCCGGAGTCCGTATCGAGGCTATGCTAGGTGAGATAACAATTGGTAAGCGGGTTCATATTGCGCCATATGCCATCGTTGCCGCACGAGAGCCTGTTATTATTGAGGATTATGCAGCTGTTGGCGCCGGAGCAAAAATCTACGCTAACAGCGAACGCCCTTTTGGGGGAAAGCGCATGAGTGGTCCCATGATTCCTGAAGAATATAAGGCCTTCTATGCCAAGAAAATTGTGCTCGAAAAAGATAGCTGTGTTGGGACAGGAGCTGTGTTGCTTCCTGGAGCATATCTATGTGAGGGAGCTGTGGTTGGTGCAAATTCTGTTATAAAAAAGAAAGTCGAACCTTATGATATTGTTGCTGGATTGCCACCTAGAGTCATTGGCAAACGAGAAAAAGTAATGGTGCCGGATCTATGATCCATATTCACGTTGACGTTGATAATCTGTGGGTTTACGAACAAGAATATGGCATCACCATTCATAAAAACAAAGAGTATATCTACACGCAAAGCTTGCCGGTTTTCCTTCGTTTGTTAAAAAAATCACGATCGAAAGCAACATTCATGGTCATTGGAAAAGACCTCGGCCTTCCGGCGTGTCGATCTTTCTGTAAAAAAGCTGTAGCTGACGGACACGAGATCGCAAACCATACTTGGGATCATCTTGTTTCATTTGGCAGTTTATCCTATGAGGAGAAAAAGCGTCAGATCTTCAAGGCCCACAAAAAAATTGCCGAGGTATGTGGAAAGGAACCAGTAGGGTTTAGAGGTCCGGGGTATTATCAAAATGAGGAAATCATAACGATCCTGCGAAAACTGGGCTATACATATGACACCAGCGTTCTTCCTGGTTTTGCGCAACTTCTGATGAGTATATATGCACACGTACGAGGTGGAGCAAATAAATATAAATCGTTTGGCCGTTCCGCATACATCTTCAGTCCGGAACGACCTCATGTCATTTGTGGTATAAAGCCAAGCGAAACCTTATCCGAACTTCCAATCTCGGTTTTACCGTTTTTACGACTTCCTATACACACAACATTCGCATATGTTTTTGGATCGAGGTACCAAGGATTGATATTGCGCTACTTGAAAAGTAAACCAACATATCTTGTCTATGTATTTCACGCGATCGATTTTATTGATCTTCCTCAACAGGACAGTAACCATCCTGTAGTTCCGTTACGATATAGTTTTAAGAAAAGAGTTAGTTTTGCAAAAAAAATTATACAGGCATTGGTTTTAGCAAATGGCGGACCATTAAAAACGTCGCGCGATGCGCTTATAACCAACCACCATTGACATCAATCACAGCTCCGGAAATATATGAGGCCTGCTCACTTGCCAAAAAGTTTACAACATTCGCCACCTCTTCGGGAGAGCCAATTCTTCCTAAGGCAATCTGTTTAAGAAATTGGTTACGATACTCTTTTGGAATGGCAGCAGACATTTCTGTATCGATGTAACCTGGACATACAGCATTCACGGTAATGTTGTACTTTCCAACTTCAAGGGCTAAGGACTTGGTCATACCAATAACACCCGCTTTTGCCGCAGCATAGTTTGTTTTGCCAAAGGCCCCTTTTACCGCAATGGAAGACATGTTGATAACTCTGCCGAAGTTTTGCTTTTGCATTCTCGGTAAGATTTGTTGAGTTATATAAAACGGACCATAAAGATTCGTTTTAATCACGGCATCAAATTCTTGATCGGACATTCTCTCGAACGGTTTATCGTTGGAAGCGCCCGCGTTATTTACGAGTATATCGACCGTCCCAACGCTTTCTAACACGTGAGCGCATGCGGACTCCACGCCTTTCTTGTCTGAAACATCAAAGACTGTCGTTGACGCCCATGCCCCAAGTGTTTTTAGCTCGTGTTCTGTGCCTTCCAGTGCTTCACTCACATGTGAGGCATGCAGTATTACTTTATGTCCGAATTTAGCTAGCGCAATCGCGATTGCCTTTCCAATCCCTCGACTTGATCCAGTTACCAACGCTACTTTTTTTACATTGTTCATATATTCTCCAACAATATAGCGGCTCCCTGCCCACCACCAACACAAAGTGATGCAATTCCTAACTTCCCTTTTATTTGCTTAAGTCCTGTAATAAGTGTACCAATAATCCGTGCACCGCTCATGCCCAATGGATGCCCAAAAGCAATGGCGCCTCCATATATGTTTACTTTTGAATCATTGATCTTCAGCTCTTGTATCACAGCCAATATTTGTGACGCAAAAGCTTCATTGATTTCAAAGAGATCAATGTCATTCAAAGACAAAGAGTTTTTCTTTAACAGTTTTTCTATGGCAAGCTTTGGACCCATGCCCATCAATTCCGGTTTTAGTCCGATGAAAACGTAGTCAATAATACGAGCCATCGGCTTCAATCCATACGTTTGAACTGCTTTTTCCGAGGCTAATAATGCCAAGGCCGCACCATCATTTATGGAACTGGAATTGCCGGCAGTAACAGTTCCTCCATCTTTGAATACTGCCTTAAGACTTGCCAATTTTTCTAATGAGGTTTCTTTACGCGGGCATTCATCGGCTTTCAACTCTTCTATCGCAATAATCTCGTTGGCAAAAATACGATGTTCTTGAGCCAACACTGCTTTCTGATGACTGGACAGGGCATAACGATCTTGCGATGCTCTACTAATAGCATATTTTTTCGCAACATTTTCTGCAGTCACCCCCATTGCTCCATGACATAAACTGCAGTACAACCCATCATGTTGGAGTGAATCTATCAACGTTTGCGAACCAAACTTTAATCCTTTGCGAGCTCCCTTGAGCAGGTATGGCGCTTGCGACATGCTTTCCATGCCGCCCGCTAAAACGATGTGGGTATCGCCAGCGCGGATCGAACGAAAGGCTTGAATGATGGCGTTCATGCCGGACGCGCAAACATGATTCACAGTGTACGAGGGAACGGACTCGTCAACTCCTCCCAACATGGCAGCAATTCGGGCCGGGTTCATGCCAATACCGGCAGAAAGCACATTCCCTATAACAACCTCATCAGTTTTGTTCTTGAGGTATGGATATTTCGATAAGAAATACGAAAATAACGGCTTTGCGAGTTCGGGCGCAGATAATCCCGAAAGAGATCCTAAAAACTTTCCAACAGGAGTACGCTTCATGTCAACAATATACATACACTCTCCCACTCTGTTATGGTAGTATACTCGCACGATGTTGTACAAAGGCAAGTGCGTGTTGGTAACCGGTGCCGCTGGGTTTATTGGATCACACCTGTGCGATGGACTTCTCTCTGCCGGAGCAGTGGTGATTGGAGTTGACAATCTTTTAACAGGAAACGAGAAAAACTTGGAATCAGCTACATCTCATCCCCAGTTTCGTTTTATTCATGCTGATGCAATAAATAGCCCAGAAACATATCTTCCAGAAAACACAAAACTCGATATTATTTTCCACTTTGCATCTCCCGCTAGCCCTCCCATTTACCAGAAATATCCAGTCGAGACTTATCTCATCAATTCGCTGGGAACGCATAACCTTCTCCAGTATGTGGTCGCAAAAAATCCAGAAGCGCGATTTATTTTTGCGTCTTCATCAGAAATATATGGCGATCCACAAGAACATCCGCAAAAAGAAACATATTGGGGAAACACCAATCCAAATGGAGTTCGGGCTTGTTATGACGAATCAAAACGATATGGCGAGATGGTGTGCGGTGTGCATTTCAGAAATTTTGATCTCGATACGCGAATCATTCGTATTTTTAATACATTCGGACCAAGAATGAATCCAAAGGATGGGAGAGTTATTCCGAATTTCATGACACAGGTACTAAGCAACCAACCATTAACCATTTACGGCAATGGGAAACAAACGCGCTCATTGTGCTACATCACCGATCTCATTGGGGGTATTCTTGCCGTTGGTTCTTCCGATACAATCAGGGGAGAAACCTTTAATCTGGGTAATCCTAGTGAAATGACAGTGTTGGAGATTGCAGATATGATAAAAACTCTATCGGGAACTTCATTGCCTTTTGTATATAAACCTCTTCCGATTGATGACCCTGTTCAACGTAAACCTGATATTACAAAAATCAAGAACGCGTTAGGATGGGAACCAAAAGTTACTCCCAAAGATGGGCTATCAAAAACGCTCGCATACTTTAAAGATTTGGTATCTCACCAACAATAGATATGATTCTTTCAGTCATCATTCCAACGATTAGAGGGAAAGAGCTTCTGAAAGATTCTCTGCCGAAACTTTATGAGGCAATTGCATGCGTAAAAATACGCAAAGAGCAATACGAAATCGTTATTATTGATAATGCGCAAGATCCCAATACAAAAGCATTTGTATGCGATCATTTCCCCAACGTTGTGTACATTGCGCCATCGCACAATCTTGGTTTTGCGTCTTCAATAAACATCGGAATTGATGTATCTACGGGCCAATTTATTCTCGCGTTAAACGATGATTGTTTGGTTGAACATACAACAATTAAACAGATGATAGAATTCCTCCGGGATCATTCCGAAATATACTTCACCCAGCCGATCATTATAGAGGGTGAAAAACCAACGATCGGATATCGTGTAGATTTGCGTATTGCCAAAGCTTTTCCTATACACAAACTTGAAATGTGGAAACAAAAACAAGGTCAAAAATCTGATGACAAACCATTCAAAACACATACTATATTTGGACTTTCGGCTACATGTTTACTTGCAAAAAGAGAAGTCTTCGCAAAGATTGGAAAGTTCGATGAATCATTTCATTCATATTTAGAGGATGTCGAGTTTTGTTTGTGTGCTGCGTTGAAAGGAGTGGTGTATTTTCCAACGCTCACTGCTACAGCAACACATCTGCATATGCAAACAAGTAACACAATGAAATTATATAAACCTTTGCATGATTTCATCAATTGGATGCGAATCATCGCTAAGCATTATCCGAAGATATATGTTGCACAACACTTCATGCCGCTTGGTGTTGAGCGATTGCGTAATGCGTGGGGAATCGTGAAACAATTGTTCACTGTATAAACATACGGGAATACCGTAGAATCAAACAATGCGATATATTCTTCTTCTCTCTTCCATCGGAATATCTCTCATTGGCCAGTTCACCTTGAAAAAGGGGATATTGCAGTCGTCTTTATCGCCTTCGTTCATTTCAATTATGCAAACGTTATTTTCTCCATTGGTTATGGCGGGAATATCTCTCTATATTGTCTCGATGATTCTCTGGCTTTTCGTGTTGCAGCGTTTCCCGCTCTCCGTCGCATATCCTGTTGGAGCGCTGGGATATGTTATTGTGGTTGTCGTGAGCAGTATTTTCTTTAACGAAGCCATTACCGTTCAAAAAATCGTTGCAGTTGGGTGCATTATTTTTGGAGTTGTATTACTATCGGTGCAAAAATAAGTTAACCGTTATCCGCCATAAGTGAAAAGTGCGTCTTCTGATAGTCGTCAGAATAAAATTCGGTTTTCATCTGTTTTGCCATCTCAGCATTACTGTAATATGAGTTTTTATATGGTTTCTTGTATGTACCTTTTTTGAAATGGTCATAGATTTCCTCAATACCGTCTTGCAGCATATGTTGCGCCTCAAAGCCCAATATATTCTTGATTTTTGAAAACGAGACGTGATAGTTTCTTCGATCGGCGACATCGTCTTTTACAAGAATTTTCACTTTCTTGCCTTTTTTACTTTTCTTGATCACGCTTGCCACAATCTTTGCCAAATCGCCAATCGTGATATTGAGTCTGTCATCGCCCACATTAAAAACCTGCCTGCTCACTTTCTCTTTTGGAGCCTGGACGATTCGAACAACGGCATCGGCAACATCCGCTACATGCACAAATGGCCTCCATTGATTACTCCCGGTTACCGTGATGACTCCATCGTAATATGCTTGTGCGGCAAAAAGATTCGCTACTAAATCGAATCGCGGTTTCTTTGAATGGCCAAAAACCGTTGAAAAACGCAGGACTGTCGGATGGAAAAGATCAAATTGATCCTGCATAATTTCGTTTTCAGCGTCAATCTTTGTTCTTGCATACAAAGAAACAGGATTGAGCGGACTTGTCTCATTCACTTCCTCTTCTGAGGATCCATAGACGGAGCAACTCGAGGCAAAAATGAACTTAGGAATGCGAAATGCTTTCACCGACTCTTTCAGCATGCGGGTTGAAACAATGTTGATATGTCGGGTAAGTTTGTCATCTAGTGCGCAAGCCGGATCACCAACCAAACCAGCAAGGTGTATAACTGCCTGCACATCAGTAAGGGCTAAAGTAAGCGAATAAATATCGCTGATGTCGCCTTCAATAAGTTCAAGATTTTTGTTTTTTGCAAGATCAGAAAGCACCTCCTTCCCGTAAATGAACTTATCAAACACATGAACCTTAAAACCTTCTTTGAGAAGTTTTTCAACAACATGCGAGCCGATATATCCTCCCCCTCCCACAACGAGCACCGGAAGTTTATCGTGCACAATCGTGTCGATGTATGTGTTTCTATGAAAGGTATTTCCGAAATTAAAAAATATCCGCGGAATGATGGTCAACATTGAGACAAAAACCGTAGTGAGAATGAGAATAAGAGGTGGTTGTCCTACAAATACAAAAAGCATGAGCGCTGTTGTCGATGAACCGAGAAGTGCGAGAATTTTCAGAATAATATGTGCTGTTTTTAGAGGACCATATACACCAAATAAGTGGTTCAATGTGACATATATAAAGGGATAGAGGAACAGAACATATGGGGATGCCGTTGGAAATGAGAAAAGTTTAAAAAGAGACCAACAAAAACCTAAGGAAAAGATCGCTATCACGAGGTCATATGCGATTCTCGCCCGAACAGGATCATAGATGACCTCTCTAACGAATCTCTTTATCTGTTTCATCATATTTACAGGCATTGTATCACTAAATGAAAACGGCTTTTATCGCATATTTTGCATAATCCCACAACATTTGTGGTGTATATGAAAAACTTGTTTTTCCAATCGTTCTGTTCGTTAAGATATTCGGGATTTCTTTAAAATGTGCATTTTTTTTCTTTAAGTCATACAGTTCTTCAAGAATAATAGAGAACCCTTTCTCTTGATATTTCACATCTTTTAGCATTTCCAATCGGACCATGCGAAAACCGTTTGAGCAGTCATGAATTCCAATATCAAACAAAATTGATGCAACCATGTTTCCTAACCCAGAATACATCTTTCTCATCAATGGAACGCCAACCATTCCTCCACCCTTAATGTATCGAGACGCTTTCACACAGTCATATCCGTTGTCTATTTGGTCAACAAATTGCGGAATAAAATTTGGACTGTTTGTAAGATCCGAGTCCATGAAGATGCAATACTCATATCCTTGTTTGATTGCTTCACGGACACCTGTTGCTAATCCGGCTCCATATCCTTTGTTTTGTCCGTGCGAGATAATAACAAGCTTCTCTTTATATAGTTTTTTCAGCCGTTGCAAGATTTTTAAGGTTGTATCCTTACTTCCATCATCGACGATGAGTAGAAAGGATGGAATCTTGATGTTTTGAAGAACAGAAACAACTGCATGCACACAACGCTTAGCACCACGCTCCTCGTTGTACATGGGAATAATCACGCATACTGAGTGTTTATTAGAGTTCAATGCCATCTTCCATGAATGAGCGATTAATTGGCAAGTGATTGAACTCCGGTAAATGTCCACGCAAATTGCCTGTTCTCAACCGCACAATCAAATCCTCCGCAATTCTTTCTGAAGACTTTCCATCACCGAGCGTGTGCGTCCAGGTTGTTCCCGTGATTTTCTTAAGTTTCTTCATGATGAGTGCGGGTGGGTATTTTTCCGGCTGATTTGGATCAAACTTCACACACGATTTCACGTCATATACTTGGGGTCTTTCTGTGGCCTTTCGCATCTGAACCGCCGGAATACCTAACACACATGTTTCTTCTACCAAGGTTCCTGAATCGGTAAACACACCTTGGGAATGCGT
>CAYILC010000027.1:0-11183 GCA_964364145.1 uncultured Pseudomonadales bacterium | reverse complement strand
CCATATTTCATTAATCAGGTGTTCCTGCATAAAAGCCGTATTTAAAGTCATACCTCCTATTAACATCATTTGCGTAAACCCTTTTTTCTCTACAAGCGCCAGAACTTCCTTTGGAGACTTATCGGTGAACAATGCTTTATTTGGAATTGAGTTTTTGAGCAGTTGAGGATCATGCGTCATAACAATATTGAATGCGCCGTTTACGGGAAAATCTTCTCCGAATTGTTCAAAGGTATGTTTTCCCATGACGATCACGCCACTCACTCGCAGAAGTTTGTCGAATTGCTTCCAATCAGTCTTAGTTACCCAATCTGAATCATTATCGCCATTAGTGATATATCCGTTGATTGAGGTTGCCATGTAAAGAATTGTTTTCATACTGTAGTCACTCCAGTTTCATTTGCCATCAAACATAGGAGTAGTATACCAAACCAATCTGTGGTTCCCAAGGCGTACAATAGGGATATGACTCACGAACAAACTGAGACACCATCAGCTCCCTACTCCCTCCGCCAATATCTCGGAGATCTCGTGCACTACATTTCGCCATATCGCAAGCAGTTTTTTATCGGTGTATTTTTTCGTTTTACAAGTGATATTGTGCGGCTTTACCCGGCTTGGGCCATTGCGCAAATTGTCGCTCTCCTTGCTCATCCTCACACCCAGGCAACCACGCAGGCACTTTTTACCATCTTCACAACCTGGGGTTTGATCACGCTTTATTACGACTGGGCACATAACACCTCGAAACTTTTCGGGTATCAAGTTGCAGAAAAAGCATCTCTGGATATCTATAAAGACTGTCTCGCACATATCTTCAAGCTTGATTTAGCATGGCAGGAGACAGAAAACAGCGGCAATAAAATGAAACGCATCGACAAGGGACAGGATGGCATTAATCTCACGATTCGCCGATTGTTTGATGTAATCATCGAGGTTGTGGTAAATATTGTTGGCATTGTGATTATTTTTTTCACTCTCAATAAGATTCTTAGTTTTGCCTTGATCTTGTTTATAGTCACCTATTTCATCATTGGTACATCCTTGCTCAAGCGTGCAATTCGGCAAGAGAAAATTGTGAACAAAAAATATGAAGATCTTGGTGGCATTACGTTTGAAGCGTTGAATAATATTCAAACAATCAAAGCGCTTTCCATTGATAAAGGGATTATGTATGCCGTAAAAACACAGATCACAACAATCGTTCAGGAGGTCACCAAACGCATTTGGTATTTCCAGTCGCGAGGCATGATGCTGTTCTCATTCCAGGTCGTATTTGAGTTTGTGGTTGTTTCGGTACTCGCTTGGGAAATTTGGCACGGCCGATATGAGTTAAGCTTGCTAGTGTTGTTTATTGGATTATTTAGCAAGGTTAGCGAATCCACTAGAGAACTTACCGATGTCACCCAGGATTTAGCCTTGGCAAAAATATGGGTGTCCCGCGCCATGCGTATTTTGCGCACACAACCGGTGATTGAACATCCAAAGCGGTTAATTTCACAAAAGCCGTACTCGAATGATTGGAAAGAACTGCGATTGCACCATGTACAATTTGCATACACAAAAAGACAGGCATTAAAAGATATTACACTTACAGTGAAGCGGGGTGAGAAAATTGGTATTGTCGGTTTGTCCGGGGCCGGGAAGTCGACGCTATTCAAATTGCTATTGGATCTGTACGAGAACTATGCTGGGAAAATTAGTTTTGACGGGTTGGAGTTTAAGTATATACAACGTCAATCATATATCGACCACGTTGCGGTAGTGTTACAGGACACCGAACTTTTCGACATGACGTTAAAACAAAATATTGAGATTGCTGCGGTGCATGGTCTTCCCGCAAATCCGAAGCTACTAGAACAAGTTATTCATATGGCTCATTTAGATGACGTTGTGGCACGCATGCCACTCGGCTTAGAAACTGTGGTTGGAGAAAAAGGTGTGAAGTTGTCCGGTGGCCAACGGCAACGTTTGGGGATTGCGCGGGCGTTGTACCGTCAACCAGATATCTTGTTGATGGACGAGGCAACCTCTCATTTGGACGCTCACTCGGAAAAAGAGATTCAAAAGGCGTTGGAAGAAACGATGAATAACTTTACGACGATTGTGATCGCGCACCGCTTATCGACGATTCGCGCGATGGACAAGATTGTGGTGCTTGGACACGGTGTGGTTGAAGAACAAGGAACGTTTGATGAACTGTTGAAGAACGAGGGTGCGTTTTCACGAATGTGGAGAGAGCAGAAGTTGTAAGAATTCTAGTGAGGTACATTTTACTTTACTTTTATTGCTTTTCCAAAATATCCTTGGGGATTTTTTCCCGAAACAAATTTTGTTAGCGCGACATCCATTTGCTCATTTGAGAGACCAGAGTCTAAAGCAAGGATACCTGGTTTTCCTTTTTTCACGAGTCTTTGAAAATCTTTATAATTTATTGTCACAACAAACATTCCTTCCTTGACTGCGAGTGCATAAATTTCCTCATCTTCAGCTTGAGGTGACAGCCTATAGTCTTGACGAATATGCTTTACCGCCGCCTTCTTACGTAACTTCTTAAACACAGAAGGCGCAGCAAAGGCTGAGTCGAGTAATAAACGAAATTTAGGCAGTTGCTTGAGTTTGATTTTTTTATTGTGCAATTTTTGCTTGGAAATGATTGAGTATCTTTACAAAATCTTGATTCGTTAACCTTTTCAAGTCAGGAAGTTCGCGTTTAATCCTTAAAACTGTGTAGTTCATGCCCATAAGAGCAAGAACGCGAGAAACCGGAATTCGAGTTCCACGAACGATGGGTTGTCCACCTAAAATCTTTGGGTTTTCATGAATAAGTGAGATCATTTGAGTAGGCACAACATATCACTATGCTATTGATATAGTCAATGGCCTTTTTTCATTGATTAATTCGTGAACATGATACAGATCCCCAGCACCTAAGGTAATAACCACATCTCCTTGTTTTGCCGTTTTTTCAATATATGTTTTTACACCTTCAATAGTTCTGAGATTTTGTGCGGGTTTTCCCGTTTTGGCAATTTTCTCCGCCAATACATCCGAGCTCACGGTTGGATCAAATACTTCACGAGCGCTTGGGAAAATATCGATTAACACGACCTCATCTGCTTGCGTAAAGGCATGAGTAAACTCGTTGACCAATATCTTTGTCCGGCTGTAGGTATGCGATTGAAATGCCGCGATGACGTAGTTTTTTGGATACCACTCACGCAATGCAACTAAAGTTGCTTCGATCTCGATTGGGTGATGGGCGTAGTCGTCGTAGTATTGCACGCCGTTTTTTACACCTTTGTCCTCAAATCTTCGCATGGTACCTGTAAACTGTTTGAGTGCTTTCACTGAAGTTTCAATTGGCACACCAACGGCAAACGCAGCCGCCGTTGCATAAAGTGCATTACACGCATTGAACCTGCCCGGAATAATAAGTTCCAACATATATTCTTTGCCTTGTGCCGAAAACTGTAAACTGGTTTTTCCTTTTTCTGCACTATACGCACCATAATGCCAAAGATTTGAAATGTTATTGGATATATCAAAAATTGTTATCTTTTTACCTAACTGATCAGCGAGATCTTTCAATTCCGTGTTTCCGCCGTTGATCACAAGCGTCCCATCATCCGGCAACTTTTGAAAAAACTTCAGATAGGCCTGTTTTATATCTTCCATTGAGGTATAAACATCGGGATGGTCATATTCCAGATTTGTGCACACAATCACGGTTGGCGTTTGAAACATAAAACGAGGAGTGTGATCCACAAGTGGATCGGTCGCGTATTCGTCAGCCTCCACAACCATGAGCTCGCTCTCTTTCACATACTTACCGGTATAACCCAGGTTAAACGCCTGTCCAACACCAATTGCATAACTTGGTTTCTTTCCGGCAAACTCCAAGATCCATGCGATCATTGCAGTCACGGTAGATTTACCACCAACACCACAGACGGAAATTCCAGTTTTTCCTTGCATCAGTTGGCCTAAGGCTTCGGCATGTGAAATCGTAGAAATGTTTTTCTCTTTTGCCACCAATACCTCTGGATTTTTGCTTCCGTTGTGTGCGCCAGAAAAGACTACATAATCTGTACTCGCGTGAAGGTGTTCAGGTGAAAAGCCAATATCAATGTGGACCCCAAGTTTTTGTAAGATTTCTTCTGTAACAAATGCTTCTGCAACATCACTTCCTGTTACGGTTTTTCCCAAGTCCACCAACATCTGCGCCAGTGCCGTCATTGCAACACCTTTAATACCAACCAAATGAACCTGTTTTGCGTCAAAGAGTGAGTTCATATTTTTCATCTTACCATCCATTGTTATAGCTGTTTCTTTTTCATTTCTTGTTCGGCAACCGCAAGTTGTTTTGGCGTGTTTATGCCAATTCCAATCGTTTTGTCCTTTAATACGAGTGTTTCAATCTTTTCATTATTCTGAAAACCCAATGCAACAATATCTGTAAAATAAAACTCGCCCGAAACTGGATTGCGTTGAATCATGGGTAAGTATTTTTGTAAAAATGGCATTGTGTACACCGCATTGCCAGTATTGATCTCGGTAATTTTCTGTTGTTCATCTGTTGCATTCTTTTCTTCAACAATTCCAATCATTTTTCCGTTATCATCGCGTAAAATTCTTCCGTACCCCTTGGGATCAGTGTTTGTCGTAATCAAGGTCATTGCTGCACCAGTATCTTTCTGATGATCGAGCAATTGTTGCAGTACAGAAGTTGTATAAAAGGTTGAATGATCACCATACAATACTATTACTTGGTCAACTCCGTCAGAAATGTATGGCATTGCCGTATGAACTGCATCTGCTGTTCCATCGGCTTTTTCTTGAACCGCAAACTCCACACTGCCTTTGAGATATTTCACGAGACCTTCACGAGCAAATCCAACAACAATAATTGGCCGTGTTATGCCTAAACCTTTCATCGCCTCAATCGGATAGGTAATCATTGGCTTTCCACCAACTTCATACATCACCTTGTTTTTTACGGTTGCATTCATGCGCGTACCACGACCTGCAGCCAAAATGATGCCTTGGATTTGTGGTTTCTTTTTCAGATTGGTTTTCATATAAGCTCCAATAATGCCTGTGCTAATTTTATGGGATTGTGACGGAGAAGTGAACGGTCAAGAATATCTTCTGTATGGCGTTCAACGACGTCCTGCGCAATAATGTCGCTCGCGATAACTCGCTTATCATGTTTCAAATCATTCACTACTGGAAACTCTTGTTCTTTCGCATATTTTTTTAGGATATCTGCGGGAATTGTTGCACTGTTTACCACCACATAATCGCACATTCGACCGATTGCCTCTTCAATGCACTTGAGATGTTGCTTTGCGGTCATTCCATGAGTTTGATTGAACCGTGACATCAAATTCACAATGTACACAATTTTACCTCGAACTGTTTTCATAACGCTTTTCACGCCATCCACACCAAGCGCCGCCAACAAACTCGCATATAGATCACCAGGACCTATAACTATAAGATCTGCCTTTTTCAGCGCGTTAACGGCTTTTTTATACAGTCGAGCTCGTGGAAACAACCTAACTAAAGTTATTTTTTTTGCGACTGTTCCATGAGTATTTAAGTGATCTTCACCAAGTACTACTGTTCCGTCATCATATTTCACTACAAGTTGAACATTCGCTGTAGTAACGGGAAAAATCTCTCCATGCAGTTGAAATACTTGCTCGGCAATTTCCAGCGCGCTTGTTGTTGAACCTGCCATATCTTGAAGCGCTGTTAAAATCAGGTTGCCAAGGTTGTGCCCTTGTAAACCTTTTCCTTTTGTAAATCGATACAGCAACAATTTCCGAATCCAATCTTGACTATGTGTTTTTGCTAACGCCGCCAAGGATTGTCGTAAGTCACCTACAGGTTGGAAACCGAACTCATCCCGCAATCTGCCTGTGGATCCGCCAGAGTCTGCCACAGAGACAAGCGCAGTTAACTGAACCTGTTTTGACTTCAACCCAGAAATTACAGTTGAAGTTCCCGTACCGCCGCCAATAACAACAATTGAGGGAGTTTTTTTCACTTGAGCATTATACCTTGATAAATCGCTTATCATTCATGACATTCCCCTCGAATTTTTAATGCTTTTGTCGCCTCTTCTTGATCGGACCAAGGTATTTCGTGCTTCCCATCCAAGTTTAAACTTCGCTCATGTCCTTTTCCGAAGATCCCAACAACATCGCCCTTTATTGCCAGTTTTGTTACAGCAAACATGATTGCTTCTTTCCGATCAACAATTTCATGCATGTGCCCCCAGTTTTTCACAATACCTTCCTTCATCTGTCGAATAATCACGTTTACATCTTCTGTTCGTGGGTCTTCTGCAGTAAACACCGCTGAATCAGCAAGTTCCGAGGCAATGCGTCCCATCATCGGTCGTTTAGTCTCGTCGCGCAACCCCGCAGAGCCTAAAACCGCGATTAAATGCTGACCTTTTTTGAGCGAGGCGCGCAATGCGCTTAACGCGGACTGCAATCCGTTTGGCGTGTGCGCAAAATCTACCACAACCCGAATGTCCGATCCAGGAACACTAATTTCTTCCATCCGACCAACAATATTCTTAAACGATTGTATTGCTTTTAAACAAGAATCAGTCGGTATATGAAGCTGTTGGCATGTCGTAATTGCCGCAAGAGCGTTGTCACGGTTATATGGTTCTGGAATCGATTTCACCAGCATAGCCCGTACTTGAGAATCAGCAGTTCTAAACTCGTACTCAACCACGCGCTTATCTTTTTTTCGCAACAACTCGTGCACCATTTTGTATGACCTATCTGCTTTATTGATTACAGCAATCTTTGCTCGCGCCAAAAACGATGTTTTTGTTTTGAGGTAATGGTTATAGGAAGGATGATAGTCGAGGTGTTCGTGCGTGATGTTTGTTAACACTGCTACCTCTGGAATGATACCCAAAAGTCTGTACTGATAAATACCATGTGAGGTAACTTCCAAGACCACAAACTCATATTTTAGATTTTCTATTCTGCGCAACAATCGTTGAAGAGCCCATGGGCTTGGGCTCGTGACATGGAAGCCCGTATCAACAGCTTCATCATCAATAAACGCCGCTACAGTAGAGATCAAGGCCACTTTTTTCCCGGCAGTTTTTAGGATGTGATAGATCATTGTTGAGGTGGTTGTTTTGCCGTCGGTACCGGTGACGCCTATGATGCGTATTCTTTTTCGAAATAATCCAAACAACAGCCAGGCAACCAGTCCTTGAGCGAGGTGATAAGGCTGTTTGATTTGGGTGATGAAAAAAGAAAGTTTTTTCATGTGTCAGCCTGCTTTATGCCAATTCCTTGAGGGATACGCATGCGGATAGTGTACCATGCTACCATGATCTCATGTGGTCTCTGCTGTTCATGCCGATTATTGAACTCTTCCGAATCATGCGGAATCAATCGCACTCAACCATTCGAAACTTTCTTGTAGGAACATGTGCTTTTTCTTTCTTAATTATTATCTGGGCAAATGCCTACGCTGTTGGCGGAACGGTTGCTTGGGCATATATCGTGCGCTTGGCAGATAACTATGGCCTTGTTGGCGTTCCTGTTCATGTGTCCGGAACAGGCTCAATGTATCCAACCTTTCCCAAAGGCTCTGGAAAAACAGTTGTCGAGCAATCTATTGAAGACGTTGCCGCCCCGCCAATGACCAAGTTCCCTGGAGGATTGTATCTTTTTAATAGATGGATCGGGCGCTATACACTCAAGCATGGTGACATTGTCAGTTTTGCCAATCCAAAAACTGCCGAGATTACCGCAAAAGAAGGTATTTCTGGAACAGAGGTGGAAGGGTTTATCAAACGGGTCATCGCTCTTCCAGGAGACGTAGTTGAAATTCGTAATGGATTCGTGTTTGTAAACAGTATTCAACTTTCTGAGCCGTATATTGCTTCTGTCCGCTCTACGTTTGGCGGAACGTTCCTGCCGGACTGCAAAAAAATGAGTATTCCTGATGGTCAGGCATTTGTGATGGGAGATAATCGAAAAGGCAGCAATGACTCGCGATATGAGGTTGGACTTGTTAATCTTTCCGACGTCAGTCGCGTTCTTCCCTGGGATCAACAAAAACCATACGAAACACAATGGCGAGATGTTTCGAATGATTTTAATACACCGAATTTGCCAATCTTGAACACCGATGAGTACATGCAAAAACTCAACCAGATTCGCAAAGATCATGGTGTTGCTCCGTTAAAAAATCAGCCTAAACTTGCGCTATCTGCTCGATTGCGAGCGTTATCGATGCTGAAATATAACGATCTCTCATTTGAGGCTACGCGTAGCGGCTACACTATGGAGAAAGCAATGGGCGATGCTGGATATACCAACATTATTTGGGGTGAAGCACCAACGTTGGGATACTACACCGCGGATGAGCTTCTCGATAACTACTCCGAGTTCCCCGCCTGGGAAAAGTTTCTCGTTGACAAGCGATATCAAGAGACGGGTATTGCGGCTGTGGTTGGCGAGTTAAATGGGTGTCCTGTGCAGATTGTGGTTCAACACGTCGCAGGGTATCTTCCACCAGATTACAAACAAGCAGATATTGATAGCTGGAAAACAGGGGCAGAAAAATTGCGAGGTGTGTTACCAAGCTGGGAAAACGCCCGTACGTTTGGCGGTCAATATGAGGAACATAAAAATGAGTACGAGCGCATGATTGCTATTATTCACGAACGCATTGATATTGCCGAGCGCATATCAACAAGAATGCAAGCAAATCAATGGCTTACGGAAGAAGATAAACAATTGATTGAAAAAGATAAGGATTTGGGAACTGAACAACAAGAGTTGGCGAAAAGATTGAATGCGTATTAAAGAATTTACTCTGATATTGGTTTATATTTTTCTTCTACTGTTTTCACCATAGCTATACAAAAAGCAAAAGCGAGATTTACTTTGTCTATAGGAAGATCACGAATAAGCAGCCCCTGTTCAGAATTTCCAAATGGAAAAGTATCATCATGAAATCTCTGTATAAGTGGTCTTACAGTATTCCGATCTATCCCGTCTCCATACTCTAAGACACCTAAAAGATTCGTGGTTCCAGGGATCAATCCTTCCCCACTCATGAATCCCGTTTGAGCAACATATCTCGCGTACAGTTTCCATGCTTCACGTATGTTCGTTTTAGTAACATCCTTTTCAAGGACAAACGATTGAAAAGATTTGATTAGATCTTCTGCTGACATATACGCCTCCTATTAAAATACATGTCGTATCATATTCCATTGGGGGCAATATTCAAGTGTATAAATATGTCTTTCGCTATGGTAAACCACAATGGAGCCGCGGTCTCTGATCCCCACGGTGAACTCTGCGGCTCGCGCAACTTTACCAACATCACAAACTTTGGATCATTCGCGGGAGCGAATCCAACAAAACTTGCAACCGTTTTTTCTTGATCATAGTGACCCGCTACCGGAACCTGCGCTGTACCCGTCTTCCCGGCAATACTATACCCACGCGGCAGTGCCCACTTTGCATCGCCATACTCGGCCGCGGCAATCATCATGTTTGTAACTTGACTGGCTGTGTCGGCAGAAATCGGTTGGCCTATCTGTTTTGGCTCAACCGTAATTGTTTGTCCGTTTTGCGTCACCGAACGCACCAACATGGGTTTCATCGTAATGCCACGATTGGCGATTGTCTGTGCGATACTCAACATCTGAATCCCAGTAATCGCAATACCTTGCCCAAATGATGCCGTTGCCACATCTAGCTCGCGCCAGTCTTTGCGAAACGGCGGCAAAGCCTCCTCCAATACATCTAAACCCGTTTTCTGTCCCAGCCCAAACTTTTGTAAATACTCTACAAACTTTTCTTTGCCAAGGCGCTGTGCTGTAAAAATCATTGCGGTATTATCCGAATGTATCAACCCTTCGGCTACTGTTGTGTTTGGAAAATAGTTGTCGTTCCATGTTCTGATGGTATACCCGGAAATAACGCGCGGACCGGAACACGTGTCGCATTGGGTATCCGGCGTAACAGCTCCTCCATCAATCCCTGCAGAGACTGTTAAAATCTTGAGCGTTGAGCCGGGCTCATACGAATCCTGCACCAACAAGTTCTTGTACGTTTCGGGATTAAATGTATAAAAACGTGCGGGGTCGTAACTGGGAAACGAGGCCATTGCCAAAATTTCGCCAGTTTTTGGATCCATGATCGCGGCTTCAGCAGTTTTACTGCCATATTTTTCCATTCCAACTTTGAGTTTTTCTTCCAGCATAAACTGGAGATCCCGTTTAATTGTTAATGTCACGTCTCGGCCATCTTGCGAACCAATAGCATCATAGGAACCCACCGCGATTGGCAAACCCAAGGCATCTTTTTCCTGTTTTACCAATCCACTCCGCGCCCGAAGCTCACGATCATATGCCCCCTCTATACCAAAATAGCCGTGTGGATCACCTCTCTCGTCATTTCCCACAAACCCAAGAATCTGCGCAGCCATTGAGGCCTCCGGATAGTAACGCATTTCGTCTTGTTCAAATCCGATGCCATCCAAATGTAAATTCTCGATGGAAAGTTTTATGTCTTTGGGCAATTTCCTTTTCAACGCAACCCACCGAGATCCATTCTCGAGCCTCTTTTCAAACGTTGTTTTCCATTCATCTACCAAATTTTTTGCTGAAATATTTGCTATTGCTAAACTTGCGGCATCGCTGGCATCAAGGTCTTGAACCGGCATAAGTGGAGCTAATAACGTAGCTATCTGCGAAGAAGGTTGGGTAAGTTTTTTGGGTTCGGCAAACATGGTGTACACGTCTTGGTTCGCCGCTAAGACATAGCCATCCGCGCTAAAGATTCTGCCACGACTACCCACGGTTTTACTCACCAATGAATACTGCGATGCC
Source organism: uncultured Pseudomonadales bacterium (assembly GCA_964364145.1). Classification (GTDB taxonomy): domain Bacteria; phylum Patescibacteriota; class Microgenomatia; order UBA1400; family UBA12028; genus CAYILC01. The sequence goes on along the minus strand of CAYILC010000027.1, from coordinate 286 downwards.
GCCTCTGCTTGCAAACGGTCAGCCTGCAGAACTTGCCAATAGAATAAACGATAGAGAAGAACAAAAAACACGAGGCTAAATGCGATACGCAGAATACGGACACGAGTGAGCCAGGCGGTATCGGTCACATACGGTAATGGTTTTTTCATGCTAAACGAGTTTCGCACTTCAGGAGAGTGACGCTCGTCACCCACCTCGCTCTGCGAGACTCCTCATCAATATACTCTTTATTTTTGAGTTAAGTAAAGTTTCGTGTTGGTACAATTACTCTTTTAGGTTGTTATTT
>CAYILC010000026.1:0-11452 GCA_964364145.1 uncultured Pseudomonadales bacterium | reverse complement strand
GAGCGGGTAAGGGGAATCGGACCCCTGTATACAGTTTGGAAAACTGTCGCTCTACCATTGAGCTATACCCGCAAACAGATGTCGGGGCGGAGGGACTCGAACCCTCGACCTCCTGCTCCCAAAGCAGGCACGCTAGCCAACTGCGCTACGCCCCGAATGGGTGTATTGTACCAGACCGAACAAAGATGTTGCTGGGTACCGGAATGAAGTAAAAAGCATGCACGTTTAATTACGCAACACAGATCTCACATACAGCAAACCTCTGTTTGGGCGCTGGTATAGTGAAACGCCCCATGATTAAGATGTGTGATAAATTCCAAAAGCCTCGCCCAGTTTCATCTTAATATACGATTGATATGGAACATCTCTTTTATTTGCTTCAATCTTGATTGTTTCTAAAAGATTGATGGGTAAACGAAGAGTAATCGTTTTACTGGTTGGCTTGAGATTAGGGAACGAAACTTTTTTTGCAGCATTCCAGTCAATATACTCAGTACTATCGTGAGTATCCCAAAAAGTACGTTCTTCGTCTTCGTTGGCAAACCGTGGCAATGGTTTAAGCTGTTTGTTCATATACATTCCTTTCTTTTTTATTTTGATCTCTTGCAGAAATAATTCTTATTTTCCTTCCTCTTAGAGTAAAGCTCATAAACAATCCCCTATTAGCATTTGTTTTACCCAATGCCCAATATCTTGTCTCTATCTGTGAATGTTTTTTGTCAGATTTTAGCAGTAATGGCTTATTAAAGAACACATCTTCGATTTCATTCCAGGAGACTTTATGTTTGAGCCAATTTTTAGTACTGTTTCCTCCATCCCATTCAAAGCCATCACATAAGTCCAGAATTTCTTTTAAATCTACCACCATGTGTATATTTTAAACATATACAAATACAGATGTCAAGGTAATGCGTAAAAGAAGCATAAGTGAAAAATTGTGTCTGGAAAAAAATGTGGGCAAGGGGGGACTCGAACCCCCATGATCTTGCGATCAACAGATTTTAAGTCTGCCGCGGCTACCATTACGCCACTCGCCCTTTTTCTTCACAATCCTTATCATCAATACTTGCAAAAACCTTCTTCGACGTATTGTACACTAAGTTTCTTTCCTCAAGAACCCCAGGCATAAATACCCGTAGAACTTCCGAAGAGAGAGTTCGTCTACATGTATTAGAAACTCGATATAGCGCGATACATCGCTATTTCTCCCTCTTGGCACATAAAGGGTCAGCAAGGTATACTAAGCCAGATTTCCCAATAGCCACGAGGTCACTCGAGGTACGTATGACAGCAATCACTCTAAAACGCATTGCGCAACTGCCAGCTTTTTGCGGACCTGCAACTCTGGAAATCATGCTCTCCCAACACGGAATTCCGGTACCGCAAAAAACCATTGCGCAGATTGCGCAATCGGCAAACGCCCTCAAAGATATTGACACCGATGGCATGCGCATAGATCAGCTCGCATTGGCTGTTCGCAAACTCGCACCACATTTAACAATTTGGGCAAAACGTGATGCTTCGTTTCAAGATCTTGATGTCCTTATTAACACCTATTCTTTGCCGGTTGCCATCGAGTGGCAGTGGGTATGGACCGAAGACCAGTTCCATAATAAAGAACATGCGCTAGAAACCATCTTGGACGATGATGATCCAGGTCACTGGAGCGTCGTCACCGGCATTACGTTAGAGGAAAAAAAGCTCATGATTCAAGACCCTTCTATTGACTATTACGAAAAAGACCGCGAGTTTGGGTTTGAGGAGTTCGAAAAGCAGTGGTTTGATCTCAACAACGTTGGTGAGGATGACCCGGACGAGGCAAAGGAGTGGATGAACGACTATCACGTCTTGTTTGTGATCGCGCCAAAAAGTCAAATTTTCCCCAAGTCATTAGGATTGAAAAAGGTGCGTATTGCACCAACGTACAAAAAACAGTCATGGATTGAGAAACGCCTTACAACCTGGGTGAAAACTATTTCAACTGCTGTACAAAGAATGCGAGGTCTCTCTGCACAACCAGCAACCATTGTCCCCGATCAAAATTATGACTCTCGCCCTCGTACTGAAAGTACGTTACCGGTTTCTTCAACGCTTTAAGTTTCTCAACAAACGCTAAAGACCAAGAAACAGGAACAGATTCGTCTTTTGTCCCTTGGTGTAGTTGGAGAGGCGCGGTAATATCGCCAAGAAACTGGTCTATAGAATAGTCGATATCAGCATACCGTTCGTGAAAGATATCGAGTTGTCCTTTAAGATATGCCCCTTTATCCGGAAGCTCGTCAACAAATTGCAAAATTGAGTCGGGAAACTTCATGGTAACCGGAGCCCACAATGTTGTTGGGTACGCTTTTCTACTGATCTCTAAAACAGAAAGAGCGATTTGCCCTCCATTACTATGACCCCATATACCAATCTTTTTTGGATCAACTTGCGAAAGAGTGGGAATGGAAGCTAACAAATTGAGCACCGTAACTGGTTTTTCAAATCGGGACTCAAATACATCGGACGACTCTTGATCGGACTCGCCATATCCTAAAAAGTCTGGAGCAATCGTGATATATCCGTGTTGCGCAAAGTATTCTGCGGCGGGTCTCGTGCCAACTCCGGTTTTGTACTGATCCTTGTCCACAAATCCACGAATCATCACGATCACCGATTTCTTGCCTGGCGTATGTGGAAGATTGAGTTGTCCGGTTACACGTTTTCCATCACTCAAAAAAGAAAAAAGATATGCGGTATATTCCGGTTTTTTTGCGATGATGCGCTCAAAAATGATGTGCGTTGGCTGATATGTACGAGACTGAAGACGAGAAAAACTATATTTGTCTAAGATGCGATGATACTCTGTGACCTCTAACGAACTTACTGGAGAACGTAAAGGCAGACGCGTGAGATAGAAGAGAAAAGCACTACACGCGAGAAAGGCAATAATAATTCCAAAAACTTTCAATCTCTTCTTCACTTCTTTACTCCAGCCTTATCAAGCTCCTCCGGCGTTGCATCCCGCCATTTTCCAACCGATAAGTCTCCCAATGTAAACGGCCCAATCGCCACACGAATCAACCGTAATACCGTGAGATTAAGATACGCACACATTCTGCGCACTTGCCTGTTGCGGCCCTCATGAATCGTTAAAGAAATCCAGGTATTCCCGTGTTCGTGTCTCACAATGCCCACCTCGCCAGGATGTGTTCGACCTTCTCGCAATGGCACACCATCGCGTAAAGTGTTCAACGCAGTATTACTTGGCGTTCCCTCAATCAACACATGATATGTTTTTCCATACTCAAACTTGGGATGCGAGAGTCTATAGGTAAACTCGCCATCATTGGTGAGCAATAAAAGGCCTTCTGTGTCCAAGTCCAGACGACCAACCGGATACACACGACCTGTTTTTGGCACAAGGTGCAACACTGTTTTACGGCCATCGGGATCGGCGTTTGTGGTCACATATCCCGCCGGCTTATGGAGAACATAATACACAAATTTTTTGTTGGAGAGTTCGATACGCTTGCCCAGATATGTCACCACATCACTTGCTGGACGAACACGCATCGCAACATTTTTTATGATTTTTCCATTCACCGTCACTTTTCCATCCAAGATGAACTGCTCACAAGCACGACGAGACGCAACGCCAGCGTGTGCAAGAAATGCATGGAGTTTTTGAGAGTCGTTCTTCACATTTTTTAGGGAACCCACCATAGTAGCCGTTATTATACCTCTTGTGATCACCAAGAATTGGATATCTTACATCGCACTAAAGGATTGTTCCCTCTTCACGATCCTCACCACCGGACAAGGCAGAATCTTTTGCAAAGTTCATGATATAGACATCTCTCTTCATTGCATCTGTGCCAACACACTCCGCTTCGCCGCGAAGTATTGCCTCAAATGGCTTGCAGTATCTACACCCTTCTTCGCCTCCAGGACATATAAATCGCTCCAAGGCACGCGCGAGTTTTATGTGTTTGGCAATTTTGAGTATGTGATCTTGTGAGGTCTGTAGATCTGGAAGTGCCTTGTCAACAAGTTCATCACGTAACTCTAAATACCAATAACTCATTCCAACAACCGGTCTTTTTTGACAATAATGGGCAAGAAGATGATAAATGGGCAACTGAAGTGAGTCTCCATTTTCTTCGACTTTACTTGTTTTGAAATCGACGATACGAACGCTGTCGGTTGCCTCCAAATATTGAATCCAGTCAATTTTTCCACATAATATAATACCATCCTCTTCTGAAAGCCAAAACTGCGGAAGATTCGTATTCAACTTTACTGCCTTTTCTGCAAGTGGACCAGGATGTGCGGTTGCACGTGCGAGCATCACTTTCCCACGTTGAAAATATTTGTCTTCCTGTTCTTGACTAAAAAATCCGCCTTTTTTGCCAGTCACTTTCTTCCAACCTTTTTCAAATTTTTCAGTTAAAGGCGTTTGAAATCTCTGGTCAACCGGTAACACCGATAATGATTCCACAACTTCATGCACAGCCTGACCCAGCGCGAGGGCGGGGGACATCAGAGTCATTTTTCGTCCGGTTTTTGGATTTTTGTAGACGTTTTTCAAAAAATACGCGCGGGGGCAACCAAGAAAATCACTGATAGAGGAATAAGAAACCCACACTGCGGAAAATTTATCGATTGACATAGATCTATGATACCAAATACAACACGAAAGTCCTATACGTTTACAACGTATGTAGTCTATTCAATCCCAACCAGGTCGATACTCGGAAAAGTTTTCTTTATCTCGTTTTGAAACTGTTCCGCAAGTTTTGCGGAATAATTTGCAAACTTCCCGCGCTCCATACCAGAGCACAACCGATGTTCCCAGTCCCGAATGATATCTGTGATTGGCAGACCTAGTTCGTTAAACTTTGTTTTCCATTTTTTGGAATCTTTCTCAAACAAATCATGAATCTTTTTAAACTCCGCAAAAGCTTCTGCGTTTTGCTCTACCATGAGATTGTAATAGTGTTTGTATTTTACGGGTGGCATAGGTGAATCACAGTTTTTGTAGTGTACTGTGGTTTTTTTCGTCAAACAAGATGGCAATCCTATATAATACCCCCATGTCAAATATCTGGAAAACACTGAAAAAACCTTTTACCGTTCTCGCTCCTATGGATGATGTTACGGACGATGTCTTTCGCAATATTGTATGTGAAACCGCACGACCAGATCTTTTTTTCACCGAGTTTACCAACGTGGAGGCCATCTGTTCTGCCGGACGAGAGTCACAAATCCGCCGCTTTCAATATTCAAATCGCCAGCATCCAATCATTGCGCAAATCTGGGGAAAAGAACCAAAACATTATTTTGAGACCACAAAACTTATCCATGAACTGGGTTTTGATGGGGTCGATATTAATATGGGTTGTCCTGTTCGTGATGTGTTTCAAAATGGGACATGCTCTGCCTTTATTCAAGACCACAGTCGAGCTAAAGAAGTGATCTCTGCCACGCAAGAAGCGGCTGGTGAAATACCAGTGAGTGTAAAGACACGTATTGGTGTCAACAAAATTGAAATAGAAGACTGGATTGGATTTTTACTTGAACAACATTTAGAAGCAATTACCATACATGGAAGAACGGTGAAAGAGTTGTCGAAGGTGCCATGTCATTGGGATGAAATTGGTAAAGCCGTAATGTTGCGAAATACAATGCAAAAAGATAAACATACGATGATTGTGGGGAATGGTGATGTTAAAAACTACAAAGAGGCACTTTCAATATATGAAGCGCATGGCGTCGATGGAGTAATGATTGGGCGGGGTATTTTTGAAAATCTTTGGGCATTTGAAAAAACTCCATATGTGCAACAGCGCTCACCGCAAGAACGATTATCTCTTTTACTGAAACATGCTCGACTTTTTGAAACAACGTGGGGAATAACAAAACGATTCGAGATTCTCAAGAAATTCTTCAAAATGTATTGCAGTGGATTTCCAGATGCACAAGAACTCCGTATCAAACTCATGGAAACTGGAAACGCAGAGGAGATTAAGTGCACTTTACAAGAAGCAGGTTTTATTATTGAATCGTGATTTTGATTCTTGAGAAATCAAGATATGATGGATACTGCAATGAAGTTTTAATTTGAACTCTATAGAGTTTACTTCCCGAATCCAAAGTGATATTCGCTGAAGAAACCAATATGCTCGCACCTTCTCCCGTAGAAACCTCGCTATACCAAACCGGATGATCATCGGTCACGTTATACAATCGCGCATAGATTGTTCCGTTCGCAACCGGAATATGCATGCTCGCTTGAAAAATAACCTGTTTAATTTTGCCATAGTCGGCAGGGTTGATGGTAATATCTGTCCCACCAACATCCACCCAGTTGTTATTTTGTGTGAATCCGGTGCCCAGTGGAATAAAGTAGTCCTTAGGTAAACTCGTTGTTTTTGCAGGAGTTTTGGACGAGATTTGCTGTGAGATTGAAGTCGTCACAGTTGAAGAAGCCGTCGCGTTCTCGATAGCTGTTATACACGATGGAGAGCACATAGATCCTTTGGGTTCTGTGGTAACTGGTAACGGTGTTTGAACTTTTTGTTGAATTTTTATCCCCACAGATTTACTGGAAAAATATACGTAGTCAAGAAATCCGATGTTTGCAATTACAATACATCCAATAATCGTAAGAATGATCAAACTCCATGGCAGGCGAGGTCGCATAGCATGTATAAGCGTATGCTAAATCGCACAAATACTCAATGGAAACATGAAAAACTTTGCTCCATCAGCAAAGAAGCACGTATTGCCTTATAATGGCGAGACCATGATCTCTAAGATTGCATTACCAAAGATGATTCAGTTTACCCAAACCGGGTACCAGAAAGTCAAAGACGACATTGCTGCACTCACAGAAAAACGCGTGGGCGCCGTTGTTAATCTTCGAACCGCACGCGAGATGGGCGATCTCTCGGAAAATGGCGCGTATAAAGCAGCACGATTTGAGTTAAGCGCGATTGATCGAGAACTTCGTCGCCTTAATTACTTGCTTCGGTTTGGCAAAGTTGTTACTATCCAACATACAGGTAGTATTGCGTTCGGCTCGCAAGTAAGCATAACTGATGGCAATAAAACATTACAGTTTATGCTTGTAGATGGATATGAATCCGATCCACAACAACAAAAGCTGTCTTTAAAAAGTCCTATCGGAAAAGCGATATTTGGGAAAAAAGTGGGGGACAAAATTGTGGTCATGGCGCCATCGGGTCTAAAGAATTACACGATTATTTCTGTGAATTAGCGCTTCTTTTTTCACCCTCGGCAGTTTTTTAAGTTGAGCTTCTCTCTTCATCGCCTCGCTTCTTGATGAAAATTCTTCCGTATATTTCAGCGTGAAAGATGAAAAGTATCTCATGTATTTTGCCGATCGAAGATTATGCAGTCGATGTTCCGCTAATCTTTTTTCAAGATTATTCGTTTGACCAATATATAGGGTATTTGCAGAAGTATGAAGGATATAGACGGTATACCTTTGAGCTGTCATCAATCAGTTTCTTTTGATAAAGTGAGATTCAGCGCGTTTTGCACCAAAGAACTTCTTGCAAAATTCCTCGGTTTTTTTGGGATCAAACCATGCGCAGGAAAAAATGTTGAGATATACGCTTCGTGTGGACTCGGAAAAATGTGCTGTTACGGCACTTGTTTCAATAAGCTGCACAAGTGAATATCCTGTTGTAACTGGGTTATCGTGACCAAAATGCGGAATGAATGGTTCACCAAATCTTTTCATCTTAATCACGTTGTCACAAAGGTTTATCACGAATTTCTTTATCTCTTTTGCAGATGAGATTGTTGCTAGATCGCAATCATACATATTGAGAATGAGTTCCTGACCAAACATGTCTTTTTCGTCTGGATTTGGTGAATATAACATATATCTATATGAACAGGTTTCTCATCTTTGTCAATATGGAAAATTCTGAAATCACTCGGAAGAATTTCGAAGAAACACAACTGCATAATAAATATTTCGATAAGTCTGATATAGTACTGGGATGCAAGATCCATGTCCCAAGTGCGGTGCACCATTATCAGAAGTCACAACGACAAGTACTGGTCGGCAACTTCAACGATGCTCGAAAGGGAGCTGGAATAAAGAGACGAAAAAGAACGAAGGGTGTGAGTACGTGAAGTGGATCCAAGCAGAGACCAAAACACTCGATGAGAACTGTCCAAAATGTGGCTCGCCAATCGTTTTAGCAGAAACACGGTTTGGCAAAAAGATGAAAAAGTGTTCCACAAATGTCTGGAACAAAGAAACGAAAAAGGCCGAAGGATGCGATTATATCGAATGGATCAATGGAACAACCGAACAGTTGGATGAAGATTGCCCGGAATGTGGCAAAAAATTAGTGTTGTTTACCACATCCGCAGGCAAAAAGATGAAAAAGTGTTCCACGAGTGGTTGGGATAGTAAGGCTCGTCAAGCAACTGGTTGCGCGTATGTTCAATGGTTGAAGGCGGGTGAGTATGCTTCAAAACAGGAAGATAACGGCGAGGAGTTCTTGCCTCCACCTCCAACGTCAGAGTTTTAAACGATTACATCAATTCTTTTTGAATCGTTTCCACTAACTCCTGCGTACCATCTCCGGTTTTAGCGCTGATGAACTGCGGATGAAATGACGCAAACTGTTCTTTTAGCTCCCGTGTTTTGTCATTAGTTGCCAACTCAACTTTGTTAAAAACATAGATCTGCTTTTTAGTTTGCAACTTGAGATTTTTTAAAATGTTTTCGACAACCGCAATCTTTTCCACCATTTGGCTGTCCGAGATATCAATGACATGGAGGAGGAGATCAGCATTCACGGTCTCCAGAAGTGTAGATGTAAATGCGTCGATAAGGTCTGTCGGCAAGTTTTGAACAAAGCCGATGGTATCGGTGATAAACGCCTCACGTCCTAGTGTCGGCAAATAGAGCTTGCCAACACTGCTATCTAGTGTGGCAAACAACGCATTTGCAACAAGAGTATTTTTCTTGCTCAATAGATTAAACAGTGTGGATTTTCCCGAGTTGGTATATCCCACAATGGAAATCGTTGGCAGACCAATGCGCCTTCGATGCTCAATCTGCCGTGTTCGATTCGCACTCATTTTTTCAAGGTGCTTCCGAATACTTCGCATCTCGTCTTTCCACATGCGTTTCAACAAAACAGTATTGGTTTCTCCCTGACCACGCGATCCAACACCAGATCCCTGTTTCGATAGAGAAAGATTGATCTCCCGAGTCTCCGATCCTTTGTGTCGAACATCGGCAAGTTGAATCTGCAGTTTTGCCTCTGCGGTTGAAGCGTGTTTTTTAAAGATCTGCAAAATAAGATCGGTGCGGTCCCAAATTTGAATGTCTGGTTTTTTTTGTTCAAAAATGGATTTGAGCGCGTAAAGTTGGCTTGATCTGATGTTATCATTCACCACTACGACATCGATCTCGTCAGCAACAGCTTGATCAGCGAGTTGATGCGCTTTACCCGTACCAATATATGTTGCTCCGTCTGCCCGCGCAGCATTTTGCGAAATATTTGCATACACAATCCCACCAAATGTTTTCACTAACGACTCAACTTCGTCGGCATGTGCGCGTGTTATTGCTCTATCTTCGTCGTACGGTACGAGAGAAATGATTATAAATTGCGGATTTTTTATTTGCGAGAACATAAATGAATTATACAGTTTTAAAATAGTCTATGAGAAAAAAGTCTACCCTTAACCGTTTCGCCGCCTCTTTATCACTATCACTATCGCCAATGATGATATATCTTTTTTTAGGAATTATCGGATCGTAAATCTGATTAAATCCTTCTGTATACGGTTTCAGGAGGTCCACATCCAAACTAGTTATTACTTTTTCAAAGGTATTCCAAATTCCATAATCATGCAATACTTTTTGTACTGTTGGTCGTGTGTTAGAAGACCATACAAACATTGTGTATTTTTTAGTATGTTTTATAAAATCTATGAGTTCATTATTAGGAATGACATCTTGTAAATATGTTGTTTCAAAATGAACGGCATTTGTTTTTAGTAAATCTCTTGTTTGTTTACCGAACTTTAGAACATATTGATTCATTAGGTCGCTTAAAGAAATTTTTTCCTTTTTGTAGTTTTCATAAATCGTTTTATCCAGTTTGATAAGTGTGCCTTTTATTGCATCTTCCCAATGATCCCAAGGTAAAATAAGCTTTACTAAAGTTTCGTCAAAATCGAAAATCAAGTGCGTTTTATGAACTTTTTGAAGATATGCGTCGAGAGTCATTCAGATATTGTATCAGGTGGTCGTTATTATGTTGATTGGCCATTCTAGACCTAGTTGGTCCTTATACCTTAATACGATACTTTCTCAAATAATTTATCCAGATTGTAACTGGCTTTCTTTGGATAAGACGAATCGTAAAAGAATGTTTGCCAACCAAAAGTTTTGGCTACATCTATATGCATCTGACTATTTTCTACGAAAAGAATTTCTCCTCCACTAACACCAGCTTTCTTTTCTGCAAGTTTAAATATCTTAGGATCAGGTTTCTGTAATCTTTCTTTACTTGAATCGATTATCACATCCCAATTTATATCAAAAATAAGTCCTCGTTTTCTCATTTCATCAAGCATTCTTGGGTACATGTTTGTCAAAAGTCCAATCTTGAATTGTGAATGAACTCTTTCAATGACCGACAATATTGATGTATTCTTTTCGAACCGATTAATAAACCCGTCAATTAATAATGAATAATTATCTTGTACATGAATATTGAATCGTTTTTTTAGAAGAGGTAGTAAAGTTTCTACGTCTCTACCTATGCAAACCTCATTCCCATACTCATGCCAAAAGTCATCAAACTGTTGGTTCATTCCTGAAGGTATACCTAATTCTTGCTTAAGTTCTTGCCACTTATTAGTTCCACTGAAGTCTAATGCTACTACGCCTCCCACATCAAAATATACGAATGAAGTCATATCTTAGTATTATAGTATTTTGTAATCCTATTGCGTGTTGCCCAGCAGGGATTCGGACCCCGATAAATGCCTTCAAAGGGCACTGTCCTACCGTTAGACGACCGGGCAAACTTCTCACCGATGATTATACCGCATCAAGAGAAATCGTATGCATCACATTCGGTTATGCTACTATGAGCCCATAAGCCTATGAAAAAAGTTGCGATTATTACCAATAGAGCAGGCGGTGGACATATCTCTTTAACCAAGGGAATGATTGATGCAATTAAAATGCATATTCAAGATGATATTGAGGTTCAAGTATTCGATCCAACCCCAGACGTATTTCCTTTTGCATATGCGATATTAACGTCATGGAAACTCCAATTTTTATGGGGAATACTGTGGAAATGGTGCGACAATATGTTTGTTGCAAAGCTGATACATCGCCTAAACTATAGTGCGCGCAAAACAAATTCCAGGATTTCAGATGGTGTAAGTGAAGGTA
>CAYILC010000025.1:0-11830 GCA_964364145.1 uncultured Pseudomonadales bacterium | reverse complement strand
AGAGAAAAGCATGTATAGCGTTGGTGATGTTCTCCTTATGAAGTTTCACCCAGGTTTTGGTTCTGAACTAAAAAAATATCGTCCAGCGCTCGTAATTAATATGGCAACTGAGCTCGCTGATCCTCGATTCGTCCTTGTCGTCCCCATCACAACACAAGCTCTAAAGAGAAAACATCCTCTAGAAATTGAGCTGAAACACTGTCCATTTCTTACAAAAAAATCATTCGCACTTTTATGGTATCCAATGACACTTGACGCGCAGCGTGTTCAGCATGTGTTGGGAAACATTCCATCGCGTCTTCAGAAAGATATCCAACAACGATTGTCGAAGATGTTTGTTTCTTAAAGTGAGGTTTTGAAATAGACTTTAATACTCCACCCTTACATCATGCAGCCAAATTTGAGGCGGTTGGGATAACATAAACACAATAACATCGGCAAGGTCTTCCGGTTTTATAAAATGGTCTTGATTAAATTCCTCTCCAGTTTTTCTAAACATTTCTGTATTCACTCCACCTTGATAAACACCCGCCACCCTCACTCCAGTACCTTTCAGCTCGAGTTTCAACGCCTCGGTAAATCCCGTTACTCCCCACTTGCTCGCGGTATATACTGACTGATGTTCTTGCACTGTTACGCCGGACCTTGATGAAATGTTGATTATCGCTGATTCTTTTTGTTTTTTCAGATACGGCAATACCAGTTTTGTAAGGTGAATCATTCCAGTAAGGTTTGTTTGGATTACATCGTCAACTGCTTTTTCATCGATATTTTCCAACGTATTGAGCTTTTGCCAAATGCCAGCGCAATTCACAAGCACATCAACTTTGCCCAAGTCTGTGATGATCTTTAATATAGTGTTTTTGATCTGGTCGAGATGTTTAATATTGCATTGGTAAAATAATGCTTTTGGTGAACCCAATTTTTTAACTTCTGTTATTACGGACTCAAGTTTCTTTTTGTTTCTGGCAACCAGCGCTAACGAAACCCCTTCTTTTGCCAATTTAAGAGCAATGTGTTTTCCGAGTCCGTCACTAGCGCCAGTAATAATGGCAATTTTGTTTGTTAACTGCATTTTTACCTTTCGATCCTCAAACTCAATTGATATCCCTGTTCGGTATCCACCACCTTCCATCCTTTTTCCTCAATTTGCTTGCGTAATGCATCGGCTCGAACAAAATCTTTACGATCCTTTGCAGTTTTGCGTTCATTGGCGAGATCTTTTACCTTAGCCGGCACCTCTTCTGCAGTACTTATCTTCCTTGCCATCGCAAATTCTTCAGCATGTTTTTCTATCTCCAAACCCAGCACCTCATCAAACTCACGCACCAACTCGAACTTGTCTCCAGACGAAACATTGCTTTTGATCACCTCCCAAAATACCGACAAAGCCTGCGGAGTGTTCAAGTCGTTTTCAATCGCGGTAAAAAAGCGCGTTCGATAATCGTCGATTTTTTTGACTTTTTCTTGTGATAATTCGGTACGTCCATCTTCCTTCTGAAACTGTTCGACCAACTTCAACAAACGCTCCCATGCGGTTTGCGAAGCCTGTAATGCATCCCACGTAAAATTGAGTTCGTCGCGATAATGCGCACCCAAAAACAACAGACGCAACGCCATTGGCGAAAACCCGCGTTTCACAACATCATCTATAGTATAAAAATTGCCGAGCGATTTACTCATCTTCTCGTTATCAATGCGCAGAAAATTATGATGCACCCAATACTTCACAAACGGTTTTTTGCCGGTTGCTGCCTCGCTTTGCGCAATCTCGTTGGTGTGATGGACCGGAATATGATCGATGCCGCCAGTATGAATCTCGAACTGTTCACCCAGATATTTCATGCTCATCGCGGAACATTCAATGTGCCAGCCAGGAAAACCTTTCCCCCAAGGAGAGTCCCACTCCATTTGTCTTTTTTCATGGTGTGGCGAAAGCTTCCACAAGGCAAAATCGGTCACACTCTTCTTGCCTTTGACAATTTCAACACGTGCTCCAGCCTTCAAACTTTCGATGTTTAGACGGGCAAGCTTGCCATAATCGGGAAACTTGGCCGTATCAAAATAGACACCATCATTAATCACATATACATAGCCGTTTTTTTCTAATTGCTGAATAAGCACGATCTGTTCTTTGATGTGATCCGTTGCGCGGCACGAAATATCCGGCCGTTTGATGTGCATCGCATCGATTGATTTCCAAAAGAATGTTTCAAACCTTTGCGCAAGTTCCCAAACACTAGCCCCATACTTTCGAGCGCCCTTCTCCATCTTGTCCTCGCCCTCGTCGGCGTCCGACACAAGATGGCCTACATCGGTAATATTCATGACGTGCTTGACGGTGAAACCCGCGTGACGAAGTGCGCGAACGAGTACATCATTCATGGTATACCCACGCATATGGCCAAGGTGAGCAAAATCGTAGACAGTGGGACCGCAAGCATAGAGACCAATCGTTTTGTCTTTAATTGGTTTAAGCGTTTCCAGTGTTCGAGATAATGTGTTAAAAAGTTTCATATATTTCGTATGTAAGTATATACGAAGATGTGCTTTATGGTCTGTCTGCAGAACTTATGTATATTTGTGAAAGAAATTCAAAGTGATGAAAAAGGGTACTCAAGAAAACTGCACTCTTGCCGATGCAGCATGAAGATCTTCTGCTCGTTGTCCCGCTGCTCGTGAAATAGTTTGACCTTTTATAAGACTTTGTTTCTCTCCCAGTATACGCAAGATTTCGTACAAAACCGTTGCTTCCGCTGGGACACTACTTCTTCTAATAAAATAAAGGTTTTCAAGCCTCGAATACCACGCTACTACATCAAGACCGGCAATACTAAGAAGCTCTGTTATAAAAGCTTGAACTTTTATAGGATCCTGTAACGCGCATGCTTTCTCTACCCAGTCATTTTCCAACGCTCCACCATGTAAATCCATATTTGCCTCCATATCGCGCTAATATGGGAAGTATATCACAAATTTTCATACTATAACTTGTAATTCTTTGTATTTGAAATATTCACGTAGCAATGTTTGAAACTGCACAAGTGTATAATGCTGTGACTATGACTGTTGAGCAAACCAGTTATCAACCTGGAGATCTTGTCAAATTAGCGGGGGGTGTTGTGCACCTTATAGAGGCAGTAACAAATGGCGGAGTTATTCAAGCTCTGGAAATTCTCGACTACAATACTTCCACACCAAAATGTCCGATTTGTGCAGGAACAGATTATCTCGAAAATATAGAAGAATGTGTTGGACGATGGACGCTCGAGGAGATTATTGCGGCCCAAGAACGATTTCTAGGCTATACATACGGAGAACGCGAACTAACGAGACTTGCGCGAGTTTTTGCAAATCTTGTCACAAAATAATCGTAGCCTACCCCGCCCCAACGTTCCTCGACTTCTCGGCATTGGCGGCATCTTGTGCGGCTTTAACCTGGTAGTTTTCGCGTTTCTTTTTCTCGATCTGTTTGATTTCGTATTTCTCTTGTTCCTTTTTCTGTTGTTTCTCAACTTCCTTTTGCTGCGCAACTTGTGCAGTTTGTTGATCATAGGATTGTTGTTCTGTTGCCATATTTTTCCGATGAAGCGCGAGTCTTTTAGTCTGATATTTTTTGTCGTCCTGAATTTTTTGCTGAATAACTGCAGGGTCAGCACCAGGAGTTTGTCCATTGGCGGCTTTTTCAGCATTTTTCTGCGCCTCGTCACCCTTGGGACCACCTGCATCACCTGCCTTCCCACCCAAAATTTCTTCCAAAATATCTAACGGAGTTTTTGCAACGGCCTTTGCGGCATCAACCGCAACACCGCTAACCGCACCGCCAACATCTGTGGCAACTTGTTTAATGTCATCACCTAATCCCATGGGCTAAGGATAGCAGAATGGTGAGGGAAACTAAAGATTGACTACACGTTGTTCCCGTTTCTCACCTATCTTGCCATAAAGTAGGCATCCGATATCCAATATATTTCCTTTTGAAACACGCCAACTGTTGCAATATTGGAAAGGAAAAGTATACCCAGCAAGAGGACAATAAATTTTTTGGGTAGGCTTGTGTTTTTCATGAACAGAGAAAGTATAAATGGAACACACCCCAATATCACAATACCCCGTAACACTGGAACACTAAGCATTTCGAGTCGATCTGCATGTATGAACATCATGCGGATCTGGGGAAGTATAAATAACCAGAGTACACCAAACAATACGTACTTCTTGTGTCGAATGATGGAAAAAAATGTCATCATTGTGATGATACTCAAGAAGGGAAATATTGTGAAGTCATACCAACCATGGAACGTTTGTTCCCCCGCCGTCAGGGAGATAAAGAGAAAATTTAATAGTATATACAGCGCGAGTGGCCAAATCTTTTCACCATGTTTTATTGCCGAGATGTAGAAAAGTGAAAAAAGTCCAATAATCAGCCAGCCATCAAAATAGAATTTATCAACAATGGCAGGATGCAAAATAACTCGGTTATACAAGGTCGCGAGCCCAATGGCTCTTCTACCTTGCGATGCCTGTATTTGAAGAAAAAGCTTTCCATTGTATACAAAGCCATATAACACAAAAAGAGCCACCCCTACTAACAGTCCCGCAGTTGCAGGCTTCCACATCTTCACTTTTTTGGATAAGCCAACGCCAATACACAACAGTGGAATCAATACGCCAGAAACTTTTGTTAAAACGGCAAGTGCGGAAATAATGAGAATGAAGATGTTTCTTCTTTTTGAAGATGGCATGTGAATGGCTAGAAGCGCAAAAAGAAGGAACGCGGTGAGTAAGTTTTCGGCAAGGACAAGCCTACTGGAAAATACGAATATCGGCGCTGTTGCATACAACAATGACGAAGCAAGCGCGAGGAATTTCTCGGTTGGAAACATTTTTTTAGCAACAAGAAAAAGTAAGAACACGTTAAAAGTGCCAAGAAAAATCATGGGAAAACGAATAACCCGTACAGATGGAATCTGTGACCATTCTGAAGTTGCGAGATGCACAAAACCTGGAATAAAGGAAAACAACGGAGGATGATCAAGAAATGGTCGAACAAGCGAACCAAATCCGGAAACACTCTTGTACTCAAATCCCTCATATGCCGAAAATTTGGACCACGCGCTTGGGACACCTTCCTTTAGCAGGCTCGACCCAAGCCACGTCCATGCAACCTCGTCCTGTGATTCACCGTATACAGGAAATTGGTCGTAATGAATAAGGCGCATGCTGAACGCAAGCAGAAGAATGAGAGAAAGTAGAAAAATTTCAATCTTTTTTTTCACTTGCACAATCATACACGAGTTTGACAGTTTGATCACGATTTACAATGTACTGAATAATATCGCAGCGATAAGTCCATCAGTATCCATCGCTTTTACCTTGTGGTCAACAGTAAATTCACCTTTATCATGAGCGCCCACTAACCCTATAGTACTAACACGTGGAATATGTTTCGCAACCAACTGCGCTACTGCTTCTCCCTCACGGTTATCGCTAAAGTAACCATTTATCCATCCAAAAATGACTACGGCATTAAGACCTGTATGTTTTTGAATTTCTTTTAGGATACTCTCCGGACCTTCTTTGGCATCAGGATATCCCTTTGTAGCACCGGCAAATTCTATTCCACATCCTTTAATCCTCTCTGCAAAGATCTCAACATTAAAGATAGAAGGAGCAACGACAAATACTTTTGGTGGTTTATCGAAAGTTGCATTCATACATCCTTTCTAAATTACACAAATAGGTTGATTATTCAGGTATTATACTCTATTCATATGCTCTGTACATCCCTACCTCCCCCTCACCTGTTTTTCTTTCCCCAGTTTCTGTTCCACTTTTGTATACACCCGATAAAATGCCTGATATACATTCGCGCCAATTTCCTTAAACGCGTATCGATTCCCCTTTATTTTGGCGATCACCTCAACTTGCGCTTCACTTGTTGATCGGCTACCACGCTTCACACGATCGATCACCACTTGAAGTTGTTCAATGCCCAATGCTGGAAACTTGCTCAATCGCTGAAGTTTTTTCAGCACAAAGGACTTGAGCTTGCCGGTCATCTCGACGGTCTTTGATGAAAACATGATTTGCATGTTTTTCTCCTTTCCAGTTAGGTGTATATGATGAAAATGCAACCGAAATATCTAAAGCAGTCAACATAGACATAAAAAAAGCCGCTCCCATGTGGGATCACGACTTCACTTGAGCGCTCCATATTCTGTTACGCATTGTGTAAGATGAGTATACTCTTTTTATATCTATACAATATTTCAAGTGATATGAAAAAAAGATTGAAAATTGGACTGTTTCTTGCTTCAGATCCCTCCAAGGCTGGTGGTATTCAGGCCTTTGTCTCTAATGTTTCGAAAGAACTTGCGTTGTTACAGCAAGATGTTGTTGTGTTTGGACCACAAGTATCTCACCCACATGTGTATGAGTTTCCTTCATATGTCCCTGTTTCGAAATCGCTATTTCTAAACTTTCCAAGTGGCTTTCAACCACGAGTGAATCTTCCATTGCTTAATACATCGGACTATAAGCTTGATATTCTTCACATTCACGAACCATATGTTCCTTTTGTCACTGGAAAACTTCCGTTTACCAAGCACGCGACAGTGAAAATAGCAGGATTTCACACAGGTTGGCGAAGTACTGGACTATGGGTAAATACGGTTACTGCAACGCTACCCCATCTCAAACATCTGTATCATCATTATTATGATGGAGTGACATATGCATCTTCATTCGTCCGGAAAAATTGGCATGTGTTGTTTGAGTCAACGGTCTCTGAAAAAATCATAAGATATGGAATTAGACCCCCGAAGGTGTTAGGTCAAAAATCAAGCAATGGCAAAGTTAACGTTGTATTTCTTGCTCGACTTGTGCCAAGAAAAGGTGTTATTGATTTTCTTCAAGCGATACATCTTCTTAATCCTAAAGTCTTTCAAAAAATAGAAGTAACTATTATTGGCGATGGTCCGGAACGAAAAATTGCTGAAATGTTTGCACAAGAAAATATTCATCTTCGAAAAGTTAAGTTTACAGGAGAACTAGTGGGTGAAGATCGTTTGTCACATTTAGCTACTTGTGATGTCTTTGTAGCGCCATATCGAGATGAAGGGTTTGGTTTGACTATTTTTGAAGCACTCTCAAATGGTTGTGCGATCACAGGATACATGAATGAAGTATTTAAGGACACGCTTGATGGATATCCCGAACCTTCTTTATTTGTTTCACAAGGTAATCTCAAAGCTCTATCTAAGAATATTGAGCAACTTGTTTCGGATAAAAAACTTCGAGAGAAGTTGTCTACTTGGGGTATCGTGCAATCGAAAAAGTATTCTTGGAGAACAGTTGCCGAACAAACACTTCAATTTTACAGAGATATTCTTGAGTCCAAGGGTATATCCGGATAAATAGTTGACATCCTCAAGCGCAACATCCACAACCCAGCCACTCTACATCTTCCGTCTGCCCTCCATCGCACGAGCAATCGTAACCCCATCGGCATATTCCAAATCCGCACCCACCGGCAGTCCGTGTCCAATGCGTGTTATCGAAATATCCGAACGCGACTGACCAATCAACTGCTGGATGTACATCGCGGTTGCCTCACCTTCCATAGTCGGATTTGTTGCCAAGATCACCTCATCCACACCTGCCAGACGGTTCACCACGTCGTGCAGATACAGTTGATCCGGCCCAATATTGTTGAGTGGCGAGATTGCGCCGTGCAGAACGTGATACAGGCCAGTGTACTTTCCGGACCGCTCTACCGCCAATACATCCAGTGGTTGCTCGACCACGCAGAGGATACTGGAGTCGCGCGATGGATCACTACAGACCTCGCACAGATCCTCCTCCCCTACGTTGTGACACTGCGAACACACCTTGGTTAATCGCTTCATGTTGATTAACGCATCAGCAAACTTTTGAATCTCGCTTTCCGGAACATGGAGCAAATAAAACGTGAGGCGTTGGGCCGATTTTGGCCCGATGCCAGGCAGTTGTTCAAACTGGTTAATCAACGCCTGAATGGATCGCGGAAGTTTCATATGGTTGGTCTCACGAGGTTATGTCGTATATGTGATCTCGTTGTCATCCAATCTCCGCACCACATTCCCTTGTTGTTTTTCTTCGACGATATGTGCGAGCATACCAGCCATTCGCGCGAGAGCAAAAATACCATTACCCGCCTCTGAAGGAAGGCCTAGCTCTAATAAAAGGGCCGCAACTGCACCATCGACATTCAATACCAACTTGCGACCCATGACTTTTGCTAAAGCAGATTCAATATCGCGGGCGGTTTGTATATATGCGCCACTCACCTCTTGGCCTTGAGTGGTCGCAATTTGAAACAATTTTTCCGTTCTTGGATCAACCTCGGTATATTTGCGATGACCAAAACCCGACAGTCGTTTATGCGCGGCCCGTTGTGTTTCAATATATGTCGTGATCTCCTGTTCCGATTTTCCATTCAGTTCAACAAAAACTCGCATAGCATCCTCAACCGCTCCACCGTGAAACGGTCCCAATGCCAATAAACCAGCGGCCATTGCGTGCGTTGTTTCATTCCCGCTCGCCGTTACCACGCGCGGAACAAATCCAGAGGCAGGAGCGACTCCATGATCTATACACGCAACGAGTATTGCGTCAAAAATTGTTGATTGAGCCGCGGTTGGTTTTTTGCCGGTTAAGATAAAAAAGAGCGCTTGGGTATACCCCATTTCGCCGATGATGGAAACAAGCGGCGTGCCGCGAATTGTGAGCTCCCCGTTCACTTCACCGCTTACCGATGTTTGAAATTGCATGTCCTTATCCTATCACGAGTTTTGAAGAGTGAGTTGGGTTATTCATTAACTGAAAAATGTTTCTGTCAAAAACAGAGAAAATGACCAAAAGAGTGGCAAAGGAACCTTTCCTTTCTATTTCTCCATTCGGTTATTTCTCGCCTTAAATAGCTATTGTACCCCCAAAATTCTCGTGTTAATATGAATGTATGTACATAAAACGTACGATAAAACAGCACATTAGTAATCATATATCTAGACCGGAAATTACTTTAATCGTTGGTCCTAGGCAAGTTGGCAAGACAACCTTGATTACTGAAATTGGTGAGGAGCTGAAACTTCAAGGCAAAAAGGTGGTGAGTTTCAACTTGGATATTGAAGACGATTTTGTATTATTCACCACCCAATCTCAACTGATGAACCGTCTAAAATTGGAGTTAGGTAACGAAAAAGGGTATGTCTTCATCGATGAAGTTCAACGCAAAGAAAATGCTGGAAGATTTTTTAAGGGAATTTATGATATGAAACTCCCGTACAAATTTATCTTGACTGGATCTGGGAGTGTTGAGTTAAAAGAAAAAATATCAGAGTCATTGGCGGGGAGAAAACAGGTATTTGAGATGCTGCCTGTGAGTTTTTTAGAATTTTTGGATTATAAAACAGAGTATGTTTACACAGAAAGATTGCATCAATTTATTACAACAAATGACCCAAGACTAACACATTTACTGCATGAATATCTCCAATTTGGAGGGTATCCACGGGTCATCACTTCAGACACACTCGAACGCAAGCGCAGTGAGATGCAGGAAATTTATACAAGTTATCTTGAGAAAGACATCATTCAATTACTCAAAATACAGAAAACTGAATCTTTTAGTAAATTACTCACGATTTTGGCAAGTCAAATTGGTAATGGGGTGAATATTGTCGAACTGAGTAATACTATTGGCATTGATTCAGATACGGTAAAAAATTACCTTTGGTACCTAGAGAAGACGTACATTGTACAGGTTTGCACGCCCTTTTATACTAACGTTAGGAGTGAGCTTACGAAAACACCGATTGTGTACTTTCGAGATTTAGGCATGCGAAACTATGCTCAAAATAGATTCAGTCATTTTGATATGAGTGCTGAAGGTGGTCATCTTTTTGAAAATTTTGTGTTGAATCATTTGGGAGACAGTTTTGGGCACTTTGACCCGACAATCAACTATTGGAGAACAAAAGATGGTGCTGAGGTGGATTTTATTTTTAAAGTTGGTGCCAAAATTATCCCGATTGAAGTAAAGTACCAAAAATTGACCAGGCCCAATCCTGGCAGGTCGATGCATAATTTTATTATCAGATATTCTCCAGAGCATGTATTGATTGTTAATTTAGAGCTGGACAGTGCTATTTTCATCGAAAAAACTGAAGTGTTGTTTAAAAACTTCCCTCAGTTTCTTATACAAGACATCACACAGCTTTAATATGCAGCTCATCAAACTAAAAATTACAAACGATCAGGATAAAAAGAACTTTAAAGTTATTGAAGTTCCTGGAAACATGACGTTGTACAAACTTGCAGAGATTATTGTGAAATCCTTTGGGTTCTATTTTGATCACTGTTTTGGTTTTTATAATAATGTTGAAAACCCAAATAAATCAAAAGAAATGTATGAGTTATTTACTGACATAGAAGATGTCGAACATACTCCAAATGCAAAAGGTGTAAAGAAGTTTTACTTCGTTTGTGATCTCTTTAAAAAAGATACTCAAATGCTTTTTTTATTTGATTATGGGGATAGTTGGCATTTTATACTTGAGCTACTTGATGATTCTGAGCAAGTGTATAGTGTTCCTAAAAATTACTATAAAATATATACGTCCCACGGCAAAGATCCTGAGCAATATCCTAATGTTGACTAAATTAGACTTGTAGCGACCTACAAATTTTTTACTGCTTTAACCTTTTCAAGTAACTCGTCCGGCGTCGCAACAACAATCGCACCAGCTTTGGTAAGTGCGGTGATTTTCCCCGCGCGAGTTCCAATATATTTGTCAACAATTGCCCCCGCATGGCCAAAAGACACTCCTTGGGGTAATGTTTCTGCAAACAAACCGGTAATGAGCGCAATTAACGGTTTTGTATACTGCTTTTTTTCTAAGACAGCCGCGGCTTCCTCCTCATACGTCCCTCCAAGTTCTCCAATCAACACCACGGCTTTGGTCTCTTTGTCTTGCTCAAACAACGGCAGAAGATCCGCAAATGTGGTTCCAATAAGTCGATCACCGCCTATACCAACCACAGTCGATTGCCCGATGCCGTTTCTTGTCAAAAGCAACGAAACCTCGCTACACATTCCGCCACTTTTTGAAATCAATCCAATCGGGCCCGCAAGAAATTGATCATTAGTTTCACCGCCAATAGATCCAACTTTTGCTTTGGCAGGGCTGATGATGCCGATGGAGCTCGGCCCGATCAGCGTTACATGATGTTGGCACGCAAGCGCTATGAGTTCAGCAGTGTCGCGCACGGGAACATTTTCCGCAATGACGTGTACTATTGAGATTTTTTCCTCGATTGCTTCCTGTGCCGCGAATCGTACAAAACGCGCTGGGGCGTAAATAGTGGTTAAGTTAATTGTTGGAAACGCTACGATTGCCTCGGCAACGCTGTTAAAAACAGGAACACCATCAACATTCTGTCCACCTTTTCCTGGAGTGACACCCGCAACAACTTTTGTTCCCGAAGCGCGCATCCAAGCCGAGACTTTTTGCCCTTCAAGACCGGTGATTCCTTGGATTAAGCACTGTGTGTTTTTGTTGATGAGTATGGACATAACGTTATTTCTTCCGTGTACGAGCGACCTTTTTCACGAGTGTCGGCACCGCTTCTAACATCGAAGTCTCTGGTCCAAACAGCGTTATATCAAGATTGTTTTGCGTAGCCCTTTTTTTAACCGTCGCGAAAGCTTCCTGCCACCGAGGTCCGCCGCGGCGCACCACAATCGGAAACTCAACTTTTGGTTTTGCAGATTCTAAACCGTCCATAA
>CAYILC010000024.1:0-12869 GCA_964364145.1 uncultured Pseudomonadales bacterium | reverse complement strand
TACCTTCACTTACACCATCTGAAATCCTGGAATTTGTTTTGCGCGCACTATATATTGTCAGCAGATCTACTGTTATGTATACTTTCTCTTGTTGGAGCAATACGTATGCGAGAAAAGGTTGCAGAGAGTGAAGGAGTTAGATGAAATACGTTGATCTTACAGATCTTATTCTCAATGCACAGTTTAATAGCGCTTTGTTGTATCTTGTAGGAATATTGATATATATTGGGTATCAAATCGTTGAATATTTACGGTTTAAGAAGAAGCACAATATGAGATCGATTTTGAAATATCAATCGTCATAAGGAAGATGTATATGCCAAACATTGATTTTACCAATCCCGATGTTCGTCAGTGGTTAAATCTAATTCTGATATTTCTGGTATGTGTTTTGTTATATATTGCCTATAAACTTACCAGATACATTGATACAAAAAAACAGCAGATAATGAGGTCTAACCTTGGATCACAGAAACAAGCTCGCTCATAACAACCTCAACTTGCTTTTCGGTTTGCAAGTTTTTTACCTGCACTGTTTTGTTTAAGATCTCTTCCGGACCAATGACCACTGCATATTGAAACCCAAGTTTTGCTGCGTATTTAAATTGCTTGCTAAACTTATCAACTGCAGGGTAAAGCTCAGTCGAGATATCATTTTTACGAAGTGAGGCTGCAATTTGTGCTGAATAGAGTTGAGTTGATTCGTCAAACACCGTTACCAGTACTTTAGCCGAGATGTTTTTAGCAGAAATAAATTTCATTTCCTTCACTGCCTCAACAATGCGGTCAAATCCGAACGCAATGCCCACTGCCGGAATATCTGCACCACCAAGCTGTTGAATGAGATTGTCGTATCGACCGCCGCCACCAAACGATCCAATAGGAAACTCTGGAATCATGACCTCAAAGATCATGCCGGTGTAGTAGTCCAACCCGCGTGCTAATGATGGTGTAAACTGCAACACATCTTGAGGAACACCTAATTTTTGAGCAAGGGTTAAAATCATATTGAGCGACTCGTTTGGTTTTGCTTTCTCAATAGCCGCAAGTGCATCCATTGCCGACGTTACGCTCAACCCTTTTTGAATCAACTCATCGGCCACATCTTTTGCCGACATTTTATCGAGCTTATCGATCGACTGAATAATGGACATCATCAAGACTTGGTCGGTGGCAAATTGTTGTAATATGTTCGTCAACACGCGCCGATCGTTTACCTTTATTACAATGGTTTTGAACCCAATATTGCTAAACGAGGCATAGGTGCACGCAATAATTTCAGCATCCGAGAGTGGGGAACTGGAGCCAAAAATATCAATATCACATTGTGTGAACTCGCGATATCTTCCTTTCTGTGGTTTGTCTGCACGAAACACGTTCTGCACTTGATATCTGCGAAAATAGGTGGGAAGTTGGTCTTTATATTGTGCCAAAACACGCGCGGTTGGAACGGTTTGATCATATCGCAAACCTACGCAGCGGTCACCGTTATCGGTAAAGGTGTACACGAGTTTGTCTGCTTCATTGCCATATTTGCCAAGCAATAGCGAGGCATACTCGAGCGTTGGCGTTTCTAGCGGTTGGAAGCCGTAGAGCTTGAACGTTTCAAGCACGCGTTCTAACACCACATCGCGCAGTGTTTTTTCTTCCGGCAAAAAATCGCGGAAGCCTTTGAGTGTTTGTGGTAGTTGTGTATTTGACATGGTAGTTCCTTTCGATATTGTATCGAATTATTAGCTATTACTCTAGAACCGCTTCTCCAACAAAGTCTTTCATTCTGATGTCCACTTAAAGCCTCGTTTACCTTCGCATCCTTGGCAACGGCATGCATATCCTACGGATACAAACACATTTTCGCATTGTTTTCTGTCCCGCTGATACTCAAAACAAATATCAACTTTCATACTGTTTCGCAATGCTTCTGCAACAGTAGTAACACTTCTGCCCGATAACGTTCTTTGGGAAAATCCTGGAATAATGCTATCAATTGAGTTGATGACGCGCTCAATATCTTCTGGTGTATTATCTGGTTCTCCTGGTCTCCACCAAAGACTTGCTAGAAGTTTCCATACTTGCTCTGTGGGATCAGTTGGCAACTCCTTTTTTTCTTGCCAACCATCGCTTCCGCGTCCATTAGCCATAATATCTTTCATACATCATCTCCTTTCTTTTAGTCCTGATCCCGTCAGAATAAGTACTATTTTTTTGTTTTTGAACTGTTTTTGTATGTTTATAAATCCTGCCAAGGTTGCTGCAGCTGTAGCCTCAACATAAAGACCTTCTTTTTTTGCTAGAAAGTCTTGAGCCTTGAGAATTTCCTCGTCTGTTGCCGACACAACACAACCACGTGTTTTTCTTATAACATCAAGGGTGAGTTTGCCGTCAAGTGGACTACTCACATTACAGGCAGAAGCAACAGTAGTTATGTTTTTTACTGGGATTACCTCTGTGTTTGTTGCCCAAGCTTTCTCAATCGGATTTACGAACGTTGCTTGAACGCCGATAAACCCTGGGAGATCCTTTTTCTTGGCAAGTTCAGAAATCCCTCTTGCTACAGCAAGGCCTATATTTCCATTCCCAACTGGAATAATAAAAGCATCAAAGTTGGAGCGTACAAGCTCTCCCCCGAGTGTTTTCTGCCCCTCTCTTCGTAGAAGGTAGTCACCACAAAGAAAGTATGCTTTTTGTTGAGCTATATCTTTTGCAACGAGAACACATTCGTCGTATGTTCCTGGAACCTCGACAAGTTTTGCTCCGTAAGCGGTTGCCTGTTGGAGTTTTGATACAGGTGTCTTGGCTGGGATGACAGCGATACATCGAAAACCTGCGCGTGCCGCATATGCGGAAAGGCTTACCGCCATGTTTCCAGTCGAGGCACATACAACTCCAGATTTACCAAGTTCTAGCGCTTTGGCAATTTCAATAACTGAGCCACGATCTTTAAAAGACCCTGTTGGATTCTGCATCTCGCATTTTGCCCACAATTCACAGCCGTATGTTTGCGAAAGCACTGGAAGCGGGATCAATGGTGTGTTTCCTTCACCTATATTTTCAACAAACCTAGTAGTATCGATAGGGAATTGGGGCATTTCCGACACTTGCGAGTACTTAACATCCAGACTTCCTCCACACGAAGGACATAACCACCATTGATCCTGATACTCCTTTCCGCATTGATAACAAAAAACTCTGTATTTCTTTTTCATGCTAGGACTCCAATATCTTTTTCTACGATGCGAACGAAGGATTCATCGGAAACCCAATTCCTGACTTGCTCGATAAATGGATTCATTGCAACGTCCTGAGTAACCTTTGGAATTTTTGTCCGTATAAACTTTTTCACCTTTTGTATGACCGGGCTTGGTAATTTTTCAGCAAACTCTAGCGCTTGTGCAGCAATCAATAACTCAATCGCTAAAACATATTGTGTGTTTTGAATCACTTCGTACGCCGTGAGAGCTGAGTTTGTCCCCATAGATACGTGATCTTCTTGACCAGCACAAAGTGGAGTCGAGTCAACACTGTTTGGCCAACTGAGTCCTTTATTCAGGTTAATCAACCCAGCTGCGGTGTATTGTGGAACCATAAAACCGGAATTAAGTCCGCCATTCTCAATAAGAAATGGAGGCATCCCTGAATATGCCTTATTGATCATCCGCTCCATTCGACGTTCAGAAGAACTTGCAAACTCCGATACCGCAACTTTCAAAAAATCTAATGGTAGAGCTAGTGGTTGGCCGTGAAAGTTTCCACCGGCTAAAACTGCGTTGTCTTTCAAGAAGACAAGTGGATTGTCACATGATCCATTGAGTTCAATCTCTGTTTGACGTTGGATAAACGCAATTGCTTCTCGCGAGGCTCCTAGAATAACTGGTCCGCAACGAATGACATAACTATCTTGAACCCGTCTTTTTTCTCCGGAGAGTATTTGGCTACCAGCGGTCAGTGCTCGAATATTTTTTGCAGAAGCAACTTGACCAGCAAAACCTCGAGAAACTTGCAAGCGCTCATCAAAAGCTTCCATAACACCAACAATACTTTCTATAGTCATGCTGATAGCTATATCTGAGAGCTTTGCGAGTTGGATCGCGTCATACACGAGCAGTGTGGCGTATCCAACCATAAGCGTATCACCATTAATCAACGCGAGTCCTTCCTTAAATGAGAGTGTAATAGGTTTGATTCTTTTCTCTTGCAAAACTTGTAGTGAAGGTATTTTTTTGCCATCAACAATAGCAAGCCCTTCACCCATAAGACAGGCAGCCATCGCGGCCAAAGGCGCAAGATCGCCACTCGCGCCAACAGATCCTTTTTGTGGAATAAAGGGGTACAGATTTTTGTTTAACGCTTCAACAAGTGTTTCTACGATGATCGGCCGACATCCCGACATGCCACTTGCTAAAAAGTTTGCACGAGCAAGCATCGTTGCCCGAACAACATCTTCCGGAACGGGACTTCCGACACCAGCGTTGTGACTACGAATGAGGTTTACTTGAAGCTGTGCTGCGTCGTCCGACGATATAAAGACCTTGGAAAAATCTCCAAACCCAGTAGTGACCCCGTAGATCTTTTCTCCACGATCAACATAGGCCTGCAAAATGCTCCGGCCTTTTTCCACATTTTTTCGTGTTTCTTGGGACAAAGAAACTTTCTCTTTATCTCGAGCAATTTTTTTTACAAAGTCAATTGTTAGACCTTTTCCTGTCAATTGAATGCTCATACGTTCCTTTCTTTTTATATTTTTTCTTTTGTATTCCCTTGGGAGGCCGACCAGGTTCGAACTGGCGATGCAAGCTCCACGGGCTTGTGTGTTTCCCACTACACTACGGCTTCCAATTTTTTAACGGGAAATCCCGACCTTCCCTTCTTTTTCCCGACAAAAAACCTCCCGTTCTTTTCTCACCACGCGCCGTCTTGCTTGTATGCAAAACAGCAACATGCTGAAAAAGGAACGAGAGGCTAGTTTCTGCTTTTACCCGCATGGGTTCAAAGCAATAAAAAAGGACCTCCCGCGGTCCCATCCTTGTTCTTTTCGATATTACTTCGAAAAGCTCTTTGGGCCGACTCCGCCTGGGCGACATCGACTGCTTGGTTTTACGGTGAAGCCTCCGTCTCGCATTTTGGCGAGCAGCTCCCGGATCGTGACTCCGGTTAACGCTTTATATATTCACTTGTGAACGAGATTGTACCACAGTTGCTATAATTACACAATGCCAAACTATGCCAACGCTGCCCATATGTGAATACAGAGGGAGAAGCACACGAAAAAGGTTCAATGATACTTTCAGCGGTGGGGTGGGAGCTGGCTCAAAAAATAGCAGAACTTACAAAACGACACGCTTCCACGTCAGCAGAGTAGTGTTCGCTACAAGCTACTCGTTTACTGCATCACTCGCACTAAACTCGCCGACACAGTTGCGTTGTCAGCATCCGGGGTAATGACCAAAATTTTCGAGTCCCCTTTCACGTCTGTTCGCTTCATAGTTGTTCCAGTATTGTCTTGATTTATCGTTTTACTAGACAGCGGAATAACCTTATTTTCTTGCGTGAGGGTGCGGACAAGAATTTGTGTGGATTTTATCGATTGCACAACTCCAAGAATCACACCTTTTTTGATTGGGAACAGGGGAGTGGGCGAAACCAACACGCGACGCGCGTCCAAAACGTCATCTCCATCGACATATCCCATCGCAATCACAAAGCCATCGATTTCAATATCAGCTATTTCAATGGGGGTAAGTCGGGGCATCAGGAACATCGCTGTTTTTTCCGGAGTCAACTTCACGGTCACCTCGCCATGCAGAGTGTTCACTGTGAGTGACTCGGTAGTCACGCGCACGACTTGACCGACATACGCTTTGCGTTTGAGTGAGTTGAGTACCGAAGACCCCTTTTCATCCAGGATTTTTTCGATGCGATCTAATGTATTTTGTTTTACTACTGCTGGGTCTGCGGATGGAGAAGCGGTTTTTGCTGAAGGAGTTGACGTTGTAGTCGCAGCGAAAGCAAATGGGGAGTGGAGAGCGACAGCACCCAGTATACCTACAACCAAGAGAGCGCTCACAATACCGATGTGTTTTTTCAGGTTCATTATTGTGCTCCAGGTGTTTGAGTAGTTTTCAGTGTTGGTGAAGGCAACAGTTTTGGTAACAGTGATGCAGATGTTGTGGCTGACGCCGATGATTCATCTAAGTTTGCGGTACTATACACCACACTGCGTTGCTCTTGACTCTGTTTTCCGATTTCATCTGTGGCAACAATAGTGATCACATTACTTCCACCCGCCAAAGACAAATCTGCAGAGAAGTTTCCTTTAGAATCCGCCGTAGTCACAACAGGTTTATCATTTACGAAAATTACCACAATGGCATTTGGAGTCGTAAGACCGGAAAGTTGGATGGTGTCTTTGTCTGTCATCATGTCGTTTTCAGGACTATAGATAATGATTGAACTTTGTTTTGCGTTTTCTGAAGTAGGGGCAGGGGAAGGAGTGGTGTTTGTTTGTCTCGCTCTCCTCTGAAGTGCGGTGTTTGCGGTATAGATGCCAAATGTAATAATAAGGCCAACGATGACCCCGAGTACGACAGCAACAAGAACTTCTTTTTTCATACGCGAAGGCCTATTCTAGCGGCTTTTGTTCGGATTTTCCAGCGCAGTTTGTGTTAACACTAAGATCAAGCATTGCGCACGAAGAAAACCCACGCTACAATCACAACATGGAAATTACGTATCTTGGACATTCATGTTTCAAACTGAAAGGGAAACAGGGAACTGTGTTGATGGATCCCTATGATGACTCGGTGCGTTCATTTAAGTTGCCGAAAGTTTCTGTAGATATGGTCACTGTTTCTCATCAACACCCCGATCACAATGCCATTGATCACGCCATGGGCACGGCGCGCCACGAAAAGCCTTTCATTATTGATGCTCCGGGTGAGTACGAAGTGAGTGGGATATCTGTTTTTGGCTACTCCACATTTCACGACACATCTCAAGGAAGTGAGCGAGGGAATAATATTATTTTTGTAGTACACATGGATGATATCAGTGTTGCACATTTAGGCGATCTCGGTCATCCGTTAGACGAAAAAACGATTGAAAATATGGGGACAATTGACGTGCTGCTTTGTCCAGTAGGTGGAGGTTTTACCATTGATCCAAAAACCGCGGTTGAGGTGATTCGGTCGATTGAGCCTTCATATATCATTCCCATGCACTACAAAACACAAGATCATGCGGAGGGATACTCCACACTTGTTACTGTTGAGGAGTTTATGAAGGTCTACGGAATAATTAAGGAACCGGTGAGTTCGTTTACCGCGAGTGCTGGATCTCTGCCGGAAGAGACCGAGTTGGTTGTTCTAAAAGTTTAAGCTCGTTAAGCTCGTGATTCCTGCTCAAAACAGCAGGGGACCCCTCCCGAACCCTGAATGTTTTTCGCAGTAATCACTCGCTTTATCAGGATGTGTCATACTAATGCCAGGAAATACTATTTATGCCAGATCTTAAAACACCTCCGCATGATCTTGATGCCGAAGAAAGCGTTTTAGGCGCAATTCTTTTGGATCGTGAAGCCATTGTTCAGGTTGCGGACAAACTTGAAGCCAACCATTTTTACAAATCGGCAAACAGCGAAATCTATGCTGCCATGCTCAAATTGTTTGATGACCGCGAACCTATTGACGGTGTTACTCTCACTGATCAGCTCAAAAAAAGAAAGCGACTGAAAGAGGTTGGGGGAGCGGCGTACCTAGCGGATCTCACTGCCAAGGTTCCAACTGCCGCCAACGTTGTCCAGTATGCCAAAATCATTCGCGATTTGTGGGTGAAGCGTTCATTGATTTCTATGGGTTCCGATCTTGCTGATATGGCGTTTGACGCAAGTAAAGGAATCGATACTATTCTTGATACCGCCGAGAGACGCGTGTTTAGTTTATCTCAACAGAACCTTCGCAAATCATTTATTTCATTGAAAAAGGCCTTGGCAGAAAGTTTTGACCGATTGGATGAACTGCACAAAAACAGCGATGGCCTTCGCGGTTTAGCCACTGGTTTTTTGGATTTGGACAATACTCTGGCCGGTATGCAGAAGTCCAACTTGCTCGTTTTGGCCGCACGTCCTGGCATCGGGAAAACCGCATTTGCATTGAGTATCGCCCAACATGCAGCAGTCGTTAAAGGATATAAAGTGGGATTCTTTGCGCTCGAGATGAGCACCGAAGAAATGGTTGATCGTTTATTGGTTTACCAAGCGGACATTGATGCATGGCGTCTAAAAACCGGTCGTCTCAACGAGGACGATTTTGAGAAACTATCCGAAGCGATGGGAGTGCTTGCCGAAGCGCCACTGTATTTTGACGATACTCCCGGCCAATCTATTTTAGAGGTTCGCACCAAAGCTCGTCGGTTGATGGCAGAACATGGTTTGGATCTTATTGTGGTCGACTATTTACAACTTATGCAAGGCATAACCAAGGACAATCGGGTGCAGGAAGTTTCCGAGATCTCGCAAGGGTTGAAAAATTTGGCGCGCGAGTTGAAAGTGCCGGTTTTGGCGCTGTCACAGCTGAATCGTGCCGTTGAAAGTAGGGGAACCAAGCAGCCGCAGCTGTCCGACTTGAGAGAGAGTGGCTGCCTTTTAGGAAGCACGCTTATTACACGTGCAGATACAGGCGCTCGTGTGACCCTTGCCTCGCTTGTAGGTCAACATGATATTCCAATTTTTACGCTTCATCCAACAACAAAAAAGTTGATTCCCGCGCTCATGTCTAAGGCCTTTAGCAGTGGCAAGAAAATGGTCTTTCGAATGAAGTTGCGCACTGGGAAAACAATTCAGGCTTCCGCGAATCATCCTTTTATGACTGTTCGTGGGTGGCAAAGGTTAGATGCTTTAGATATTGGTGATCATGTTGCAACTCCTCGCGTGTTGCCGGTTGATCTTGCGGAGCAAAAAACCACAGAAAATCGAATGAACCCATCTGAGCTAATCCTTTTAGCACATCTTTTAGGAGATGGTTGCTTTGTAAAACGTCAACCTATTCATTACACCAATGCTGAACTTGTACTTCATGCATATGTTGCCGAGGCTGCAGAACGATTATTTGGCATCCAGGCAAGATTGGTTCAGCAAGAAAATTGGTATCATTTGTATCTCCCTTCGCCGTATCATCTTACACATGGAAAGAGAAACCCCATCGCTGCTTGGTTGGATTCGCGGTTTGGCATATATGGACTGCATTCTAGGGAGAAATATGTTCCGAATCTTGTGTTCCAACAAACTAATCTCGATATTTCGTTGTTCCTCCAACATCTTTGGTCAACGGATGGATGTATTCATGTTAGTAAAAAGAAAACACTCGGACCAAAAGTGTCGATCTATTACGCGAGCGGAAGCGAACGTTTCGTGCGAGATGTTGCACATCTACTCCTTCGACTTGGGATTCTTACTAAGATTGGAACCACCAGCAAAGCAGGATATCAAGACATGTGGCACGTTGCTATACAAGGAAAGGCAATGCAGATGCGATTTTTGTGTTTGATAGGAAGCGTGGGGAAGAAGGCTGAACGCGCGAAACGTGCTTTGACTGTTCTTGAACGGATTAAAGAAAATCCAAACATCGATGTTTTACCAAAGCAGCTTTGGGAGCACATTCAATATCTTTGGAAAGAGCAAGGATATACTGGACGAACATTTCATACTGCTATGGGATGGGCATATAGCGGAACACAACGGATGAAATCTGGAGTTGGGAGAGACCGTTTAGCGAAGATTGCAAAGGTATTAGAAGACGATGCTTTGTATGCAGATGCAACATCTGATGTTTTTTGGGACGAAATTATTTCAATCGAAGCAGTTGGAGTACAAGAAGTGTTTGATGCGACAATTCCCGGAGTGGAAAGTTTTGTCGCTAATGACGTTATTGTTCATAACAGCATCGAGCAGGACTCGGACGTCGTGATGTTTTTATATCGCGAGGAAGACGAGGCGTCGGAGCACGTAAAACTTTCGATTGCAAAACACCGCAACGGCCCATTGCGCACCATAGACTTATTTTTCAAAGGTGACCGAATTAAGTTTTATGGAATGGAGCAGAGGGGATAAAAAGACACAACACTGATGTATCAACTTAGTACTGAGTTTTACGACGACCACCTCGTTTTCTAGGAGCCTGCTCCCACGCAAGAGGGTTTGTGGCACTAAGATTTCCTAGTGTAGTACCGGTTGGTCCCGACGGTCTCATTCTCTTACCATCATCAGTTGAAAAGAATTGGACGAGGCTAGCGCAAAAACTATCGAGACTATCCCAGAACTCTACTGTAAACTCAGCAGTCTCAGGAATTGCGCCAACAGTTAATAAACTTATAGCCATCAATTGATCTAAATAAGCTGGGAATCTAAAAAATCTTAATTCTCCCAACTTCTTGATAATAAAAGTTGCATTTTCTCGTCCGATACGATATTTTAGAATTTCCAAAAGCTCTTCTGTAAGAGTTGGTGTTTTGCGTTCTGGGAATTGTGTACGGTATTCTACTAAGGTAATGAAGTTTTTACTCATACACGAACGATACACCTTTATGGTAATAAATCAAGAATTACCCGATCAATAGCAATCTTTAACTATTCAAACTCGGCACCGGTGTTCTGCCGAACAAAATAAACAACAATCCACCTGAGAGCAAGATAAACATGAGCATAAGCCCAAGGTTTTGTTTAAGGTGTTTGTAGTTACGCTCTGGCTTTGCTACGTCAGTATTGGCGATCATCACGAAGCAAACCGCAAACCATACGACCGTTTGAAACACAAAAGACCAGATACTATCGACAGAAAACAACGCGTGAAGGAGGAGTTGCATAGGTTCAAGGTAGCACAATTGACTCAAAGGAAGCAACTTCTTTTATGATTGCTGGACACTGACAATAAATTATGGAAATACCTTTAGTAGTCTTTTAATGATTTTACTTCAACTTCTGTAGACTTCCCTTGATGCTTAGGATTATCAGTAATTAGTAGAGCGCGTTGTTGTTTAGCCAACGCAATAAAGCTCGCGTCGTAATAGGTGAGTCCCTCTTTTTGCGCTATCCTATATGTCTCTTTTGCCAATTCTTCAGATTCAGATACAAAGGTAATGGGCAATTGATACACTGTTGCCAATGACTCATACGCCATACGAAGATTCAATCCTTTCTTTATCAACGCGTTCCCGATTTCGTATTTTGAAAGTTCCGGGGATAGTAATTTTATTGAACTAGATTGAGCGTCAGCGAGAACTTTGTCTGCGTTATCCAGAAACTTTTCATCAACTTGATTTATCCACTTTACGGTTACCGAGCTATCTATAACAACGATTTTCATTATCTCCTATCTTCTCTATCTTTTGCAATGAAACTTGAAAGATCACCCCGACCGCTTCCTTTGAAAGAACGAACTCTCTTAATGCGTTTCCATAATGCATCCCAGTCAACTTTCTTATGACTGTGTTGATGGGGACTGATAATAATTTCATCAAATGTATTCAGAGAGATCGTTACCACAGACATGGG
The DNA here is from genome assembly GCA_964364145.1 of uncultured Pseudomonadales bacterium. Lineage (GTDB taxonomy): Bacteria > Patescibacteriota > Microgenomatia > UBA1400 > UBA12028 > CAYILC01. The sequence goes on along the minus strand of CAYILC010000024.1, from coordinate 1,327 downwards.
AGAGACCCAATCAGCCATTTTCCTTATTGAATCAGGAATAGTGAGTTGTCCGCGATCACGAATAATGCTAACGATTTTCATAGTATTCAGATTATCAGAAAATCAGATATCTGTCAATGAGTATATTCTGAGCGCTGTTTCATTTTTGTGCCGAGAGAGGGAGTCGAACCCTCATGGACTTGCGCCCACTAGTTTTTGAGACTAGACTGTATACCATTCCAGCATCTCGGCAAGAGAACCAGATGATTATACCAAACTGTTATAGATGAAATCTGGAGGCGTTTTTTATTGCAGCTTCTTTACTAAACGAGTGTCCGATGAAAGATGTAATGTCTCTAAGAGCAATTGTTTTATCTTGAAATTGCCAACACTTCTTTTTTGTATCCCACTGGGTTGAGTGAACAATAAATCCATCTTGTTTGGCATTTGAAATGACACAAAGAACACTTTGAAGTTCGCCAATATTCGCTTTTACAACATCTCCATGTTGAAATCCATACAATATTCGAGAGCCAATTTCTAAAATTCCTGCAGGGGTGAATTCATCTTCTTCAACATACTCTTCTTTTCGTTTTGCAGCGTAAGAATCGCGAATCATTGTGGCGTCAACATGCTTGAGCAATTCATTTAGACTTCGAGCTGCAAATGTCAGTGGTTGGAAGATGTCAACGTGTTGCATCATTACCTTTCATCCTTCTGCAGGCTGAATAATGACATGCTTTTTTGCTTTTTGTGCATCAAATCGATGCCCTAGAATCGCTTTCACATCGTGTATCGTGATTGTATTGCCGTCTGATAACCAATTGCCATGCGTGTGATCCCAACACGCAGAGCGAACAACAATACTGCCGTCTGGTTTGATATCCCGTATAACACACGCTGATAGATTGAGTGTTTGTATAACATCTCCAATCTTTAGTCCAGATATGGCCCGCATGATCATTTCTGCTACTGAAAACTCTGAATATGGGACGGGTGGTCGATTAGAATTATTTTCAAAAAGTTTTTTTCGTTCACGAACATCGACACTAATTGGAACAAGAAATACCTTACCAGCAAGTTCATTTAATAAACTCATAACGCGTTTATCGCACTCATCAATCTTTTTGTCAAGTTCTCAACTTATAATAAATTGAATTCTACTTATTTAAACAACCACAATCCCGCCAACAACACAATTTGTGGCGTCAGCCCCATCACTATATCTGGTGTTGATCGATGCACGGCATGGTGAAATGCATTCAAAGGTTTCAAAAACCAAGGATTCCATTTCAAAAAATTGCGCGGTGCTTCAATAAAATCGGGGAGTAGTCCAAAAAATGCGCCA
>CAYILC010000023.1:4148-12891 GCA_964364145.1 uncultured Pseudomonadales bacterium | reverse complement strand
CAGAAGCTCAAGGGCATGGTCTATCGTTGGTGAAGAGGCAATCGAGTAATTTTTCTTTTGGTCGGTTCCGGGAACACTCAACATGATGTACTGACCCGCAACAAACTCCAACCGATGAGGCTCTACCAGCTCTATATAGAGGTGAAGATATTTCTCTGTGAGTTGTTGGGTTTCCGAGATACGAGCGGTGAATTTTTGAATTGGCATGGTCAAAAGTATACCATCTTTTACCATGTCACTATTCCGTGTTCATTACTCCGGAACTATTTACTATTCCGGCATTCCGTTTTGTTTCGATCTTCTATACAATGAAGACTGTATGTACATAAAAAGGTGTATATTTTTTGTTTGAGAGTTATATGGACGAGCCACAATATAAGACAGCATCGAGTCCAACCGAATCAGCTACAAACACTTCAGCTTTCCAATATCGTCGTTTCTTGAGAAAAATAGGACCCACAAAACTCGTGTTTGGTGCAATTCTTGTCGTTCTCGCAATAGCTGGTTTGGTGGTGGCGAACATCCTCGTCCAACAACAGACTATTGCACCAAAGGCGTTTACTGGAGCAAACGTTAACCCTCAACGCATTCTCGAAAAAGTAAAGGAGGCTCCATCGGACATTACCATTGTGTTAGACAAAACAAATGAGACTCAAGTGAAGAAAATTTTCAAACAGCTCACCGAAAAGTATGTAGGCCAAGGTGACACCGAAACACAACAAATTGATGAAGCCTCTGTTCGAGTTAAAGGAGTTGCCTACCTAAAATACGAGCCGATTATTCAGCGTACGTTTGTTTGGGCGCGTGTCGAAAATCTTCCTGCTCCCAACAATAGGGTTGTTCATCTCTGGATTACCAAGGATGGAACAAGTTATTCCAATGTGGGAACGGTTGTTTTTGTGCAAGAAAATAGCGTGCTTATCGCATATTCTGTGTTCGTTCATCCAGAAGACCTTCGCACATATAAAAATCTTGTGTTCTCGTATGACACTCCACAGCCAACAGTTATCGTTGAGTCCCAACCAGAAGACATCGTATTAACAGTGGATTTTTGATATGAAAACGCGATTTGGAATCATCATTGGCTGCATTGCACTCTTCCTGTTTATCGCGGTTCAGCCGGCATCCGCAAGTCACCTTTGTGGACAAGGTTGTGATCAGTTTACTGACCAAGGCGCCTGTACCCACGGATGTAGTGTTCCTGGCGCGCAACCAAATCCAGATATGCGCAGTAATGACAGCTATGATAATGAGCAAACACAACAGGCGCAACGAGATGCCGCAGCAAATGCTGCTGCCACTGCCGAAATAGTGATTCAACAAGCAATTGACGCTGGAGTTCAGGCAAGTATTGCAGTACAAGCGTTACAGGCACAACGAGCTGCAATGGACGCTGCCGCTGCGCTTGTGGCTATAGAACAAGCTGCTCAAGCGGCTACTCTTGCTGAACAAACAGCGCAAGCTACTCGAGTTGCACAAGCGGCTCTTGCTGTTCAATCCGCCCTTGCTTCTCAAACCTCTCGTTGCAGTCCCACACTTCATCTTTGCCCCATGATCGATCCTAAGACAAACCAGGTTGTTGGGTGGGTTCCTGCGACTCAAGCGGTGTATGGCACATTTGAGGATGCAAAACTTGCCAGACTAAACATTAGTATTGGAAATTTAAACGACAGCACAACTGGTATCTATGCACAAGGATTGACTCCAAATGATACAGATCGTGGAAAAGCTTTTCGAGATTTTACAAGTAGTGCGCTTGAAACTGAAGAGAATCGATTAACTGCTGATCAAATCGCTGAAATTGCAAAACTTGCTGAACAAAATATGGTAAAGGTAAATCCAGATGGAACTGTAGTAAAAGATGCTTCTGGAAATATTGTTACAAACACCGGAACTTTACAGGTTTCGGAACTACATCAGCGCGAACAAGCATTTCAGACAGAACAAACTCAAGCTGCTGACAATGCGTATCAAAGAGTACTAGGTGGATTGGGATGTACACAATTGTCTGGAACATTAAACTGCGATTCTAATGCTTCAACATTTGTAACAGCCTGTGCGAAGGAAAATAATGTTTCCGTTTGTAATCCAGAAGAGCTTAAAGCATATTTATTAACTATTCCTGAGTTCGTACAGCTTCGTGGAAATGTGCCAAAAGCTAAGGAATTTGCAGCATCGATTGAGGGTATAGCGGATCAAACTGCCGCAAACGTTCTTGCGGCAACTCAACTAACAGTATTTAACGCCGCGGTCACTGCTCAACCATCTTTCATTGAGACTAATCCTTGCAGAGGAGACGCCTGTGATTCCGTAGGTCTTCTCAACTCCTATAGAGCATCTGTCCCTAATTATGCGATCCTTTCAAGCGAGGATAGAACAAACCTCGAACGAAACTTTCTTGCGCGCGCAGTTTCTCAAAACGACGCATTACTCTTCGCGCAAAATGCCTGCAAACTTGCAGGATTTTCAAACTGTATGGGAGTAGATGCTTATAATAGTTTTGGATTTGCCCCAGGAGATGCAGACAGAATCGCAAGCAATCAACTTACTCTCGCCATAAATGCAATGAAAAATTGTGTAAAAACACAAACAATAGATTGTAAATTAAATGCCTTTTCCTTCAACGCAAGTGATTACTACCCCAATGATGCAGATACTGCAAGACAGTTGCAGAGCCAATTTATTGATTCAGTGCGGGAATTGCAAGCGAGAATATACCAACTGGCACTAGATGATCCAAGATTTGGTGGAAGTGGGGGAACCATTGAACTGCCTATCGTTATCGTTCCTGTTGCGCCAGTTATGGACCCAGTTGCTCCTGCACCAACTTCGGGGAAAAGCGGCAAAGGTGTGAGTGGTCTACTTATGCCCGTCCCACCAAATCAATCCCCTGCCGCCCCTGCCGTAAATACAACCACCGACCTCACTCCCCTGCAACAACTTCAGCTCTCTGCGGCACAGGCAACTCTTAATATAATAGGATCTTTCAATAATACAGATCTTGCTCAAGGAATTAATCAAAGAGGGTCAGACTTGGGAGTGATTAATGCTCCTTCTACAGACATCGCTATCGGCAGATTTCTCAACACAACTACGCGTGGGGCATTCGGTGAGTATGTGGCAACCTACGCAAACATCAACGCGCAAAATCCAAATGCCTCATATCTTGATCGGGCATTTGATCCGAATGGAATTGATGCATCTAGCTCATTATTTGCGCACGCCGTTACAGCTGGAGCTCCAGATGGTGGTGCCGTCACCGGTGCTGTTGTTGATGGACTGTTACACGCTCCACTTTTTGGTGCAACAAGGTGGATTAATGCCGGAGTACTTGGAGTTCGAGCGGCATCAACAGGAAATCTTGGCACACTCGCCCAAGCTAATGCCTACAACCTCTATAACTTGTCCGGTGCTCAAGATATGGTTGACACAAGTAATCGGTTGATTTGGCAAATTGGAATGAACCCCGAACAAGCTCAAGCATATAGAGATTCAATTCAATGCGGCGAGGATGGTTTAGATCTCACAAAATGTCATTTCAACGTTTCTGATCCCACAGCACTGCTCAACCGCGTTTCTGATGCTGTTTCGCTTGGGACCTCAGCTGTTGCAATTGGAGATGTTGCCGCCTCAGCGACAGTGGTGGCGCACCAAGCTCTTGCCGCAACTGTAAGAAGTGGGGGTACTGTAAATGCACAAACCGTTTCCCAAAGTATTATTCGCGGCATTGAATCAACTGTTATTAATGGCCCACTCTCTCAACAAGGGATAGAACAAGCAACAGGTCTCTTTTTGCAGGGTTTCCAAGGCGGGACTGGAAATATCTTCCAAAGATCTGGACAAGGCTTATCAAGTGTTTACTCTCAAGGAATGCCCGCTACGCAAAGCCTTGTCAATCGAGCATTATCAGGTTTTGAAGCAGTAGGAATTGGAGGAGGAAGAAATGAGGTGAGAGTTCTTGCGCAGGCAATGGCACAATATCCACAAAACATTGCTGTGATGGGAGATATGCATAGTATGAGTGTCGAGGATCTAAAAATAGAATTAAGGCTGAGAGGAATCATTGATGCTGATGGGAATTCTCTTAATGGAGGTGTCATTATAGGAGATGAGTTTGGGAAAACCACAACAGAACTTATAGCAAACTCTCCAACACAGTCACCGGGAGGCGATCTTTTAGAATACATCATAGATTTAGTGAATCGATCAGATGGAGAAATAGTCGCACTCAACGGAAATTGGGATCCAAAAATAGCCACAGCTGTTGCCGCTCATCTCCGAGGTGACTCTTCACAGTTACAAGCAATTCTTGGCAAAACACTTTCACTGAAGGAGGTTGAACGTGTTGTTTCTTCTGCAGAGAATCTCGCACAATATCTTGATCGGGCTGGTCAATTACAGACTGTCGTTCCAATTGGTAACACTCTTTTTAGCCATACAGACACAGCTCAAGACCTCATATATTCTCTTACCCCTGAAGATTTGCAAAAGCTTGCCAAAACAAACCCTGACCTTGCTGAGGAAGTAAGATATCTCATCAACCAACAGAAATATTCTGGTCCTGGAGTATATGATGCTCAAACCAACTTTGACATTATTGAACAAGCAAACCCTGACCTTGCTAATCAAGTACAAGCTGTGGTGGATAAATATAAGCTTTTACCTAACGGTACACCATATACTCCAGATGACAAAGCAATTCTTTCGTCTGCCGATAAGATTATCAGGCAGGCCACACAGAGTGATCGACTGTTAACCGCACAAGAAGTTCTATTATTTAATCAGGCATACCAAGAGCTGAATATGTCTCCAACAGACATTTCTAGTCGTATTAATACACATGTTTCTGAAATTATAACCCAGGGAGTCAGTTCACAAACTGTTCTAGGGTTGGATGGCGATGCGGCATATCGAGAACTTCAAGTTCTTCACGCAAATATGAATGAAGATTTGGCATTTTTCCGAGACCCAGCAATTGCTGATGCGTATGCAGAGGTTTTTGGAGTTCAGAATCTGGCTTTTGGTCATACCCCAGTCTCGGTTGCAACACCTATAGCAGCTCAATCACCAGGACTGACTCAAGTGGCTCCTGGAGTTTGGCAAACAAATGCGGGGACACTGTTATATGATACCGACGTTAATCTTTCGTCTGGGATGAGAGTTCGGTCAACCACCTCTTCAAGTGGACTCTTCCCTATAGTTGATGGGGTTATACAACTTCCTAGTAATCCTGCAGAAATAATGCGGCTCCCCATTTCAGAAGGCCCAACTTTTGTACCTACCATGTTCCCCCACACTCAATATCAACCCTCTACGAGCCCATCGGGTGTGGGAGGTGTATTGCAAGATATCTTTGCTGAATTAGTGAATAGTGTGGTACCATCATATGCAGATAGTAGATAGGAGAGATATGGATGGTGTTGGAGATCGTCTTTTAGAAACTGATGAATACTTTAGAAATTTTACTGATACTTTGAATGATCCCAGTGGATCTCCAGAGAATCTTGCTGGTAATCTTATTCAAGAGCTACTAGCACTATCTCTTGCACAGTTTGGCTTACTGAGAGAGCAATATCCTCAATATTCTGAAGTTTTTGAGCAAGCACGTAATCAAGGCAAAAGCCAATCAGAACCTTCAATTCAAGCAAGAACACTTGCGGCGCTTTTAAAAGATGATCATCCAAACGTAGATGTTTCAACACTTATAACTATTGTCAGAAAAATACAAGAACAGTCATAGAATGAGGAGAAAATATGTTTGCTCATGCTTGGCAAGGACTTAGTTCCGTTCAAAAATATACAGTAAGTATTGTAAGTGTTGTGTTTGCGTACTTTGCAATACAAATCAGTCTTGCAAACATCTTCCCTCCGCTACCAATTGGTGTTATTGGAAGTGGACAAGCAACCGCAAAAGCCAACGAAGTCTCATTCATTGTAACAACAATTTCTCGATCAACGGACCCTGTCAGAGCCATAAATGAGGGAGAGGTTGGAATGAAAGTCCTCATAGACACAGCAACCTCTGTTGTTGGTCCTGATGCAGAAATCAAGAGATCATTTTATCAAGTCGTCCCTGTTGCTTCAGGAACCACTTCATCTTATCAAGTTGCAAATGCGTTCAGCATAAAAACCACACAAGTCGAAAAAATAAATGAGCTTGTACGTTCTCTTTATCGGGATGGAGCAATATCAATAACTAATCTTTCGTTTTCCCCTGAAAATCGTGAGATTGTTGAGGCACAAGCACGAACTGAAGCTGTAAAAAATGCATACAAACAGGCCCAAGCAATTGCAAAGTCTATTGGAAAAAGAGTTGGAAAAGTTATTTCTATTACCGATGATAATGCGCCCGCAGGAAGTACTGTTGGGAAGAACCAACAAGACTCATCATCTCAATCTCCTTTTGGTGAAATTGAGATAAATAAGAATGTTTCTGTAATGTACCAGCTGTGGTAAAACATACGTTTACATTGGGTTTTGGTTGAAAAACTTACAACTCCTCAATCTTCACATTTGTCTGGTCTACTGAATTACTCAAAAACTGCAAATACTTCTCTGTCGTCGTAATACGCTTGTGCCCAACAATCTGGCTCACATACACAAGCGGCGTTCCCGCGGACAACTGCTCCACTATAAAAGTGTGGCGTAAATCGTTTACTTTTGCACCGGTAATCCCAGCCAAACGGAAATAGCGATCGATGGCAGATCGAATGTTGCGCACCAAAAACGGCTTGCACGTTTTGGTAATAAACACTGTTTTTTCTCGAGTTTTTGGCCGAATTGAAAGATAGTCCTCAAGAACCCGAACGGCGGCATTGTTTAATGGGACAACACGAGTGTGCGTTGTCTCCGGATCACTTATTGTCATCATTTTCTTTTCGCAGTTATATGCCTCGACTTTTAGGTGCGCCAACTCACTAATACGCATGCCTGTTTGTAACAATATCTCAACGATTGCCGAGATGCGACGATCTCCGCGGCAAGAATCGCGTAATGCGCGATACTCTAATTTACTTAAAATGTGTGGATCAGCGTGATCATACTTTGGTTTGCTCACTCGCGACACCGGGTTGCGATCAATCGCGCCGCTATCGCGTAAAAAGGTGAAATATGTTTTGAGAGAGTTTAACTTTCGGACAATCGATTTATTGGTATATCTCTTGCTTTGAAGATCCGCGCTAAATTTTTCAATAATTTCCGGGGTAATCTGAACAGGCTGTGTGTTCCCGTCTCTCTCGGCCATCTCAATAAACTGCTCAACATCTTTGCCATATGCCAAAATTGTGGAACGCGCTTTTTTGCGTCTTCGCAACTCTTCTAAAAAAAGAACGTGATATTCTCTGAGTGAGCTCATAGGTATAATAGTCCACGAGTGGCAGATAATGAATGGTGTAACCGTTTTGTAACTGTGCAGCCGCGATACTACAATATATAGGATAGTTTGTCAATGAAAAAATTGGTACGTTCCAGAGTATTTTTGCTTGTATGGCTTATGGTATGCGCGCTAGCGTCACTATCCTTAGGAAAACATCTCGCAGACGTTTCTCGTGCTGAAAAACGGTTGCACCTTACTGAAGAAAAAGCTACTGCGCTTGAAAAGGAAAATGCCGAAAAAAAGGTGCAGATTGAGGATGCGAATGCGCCGTTTGAGCGAGAAAAGATGATCCGCGAGCAGTTGGGTATGCAAAAGCCAGGCGAGACTGTGGTGCAGGTGGCGCAAAATAGCGACTCTATTGCAGTTGCGTCGTCATCAGTAGCATTAGGAAATAACACTATTGAAATCGAAAAAAGAAACATCATCGGTCAGTTTGGGCAAATAATACGGGGGGTTTTTCCTCGCCTCAAAGATATCTTTTTCAGGCAAGATCAGATATAATAATCTCCTCGCGCGGGGTAGTGTACGGCTGCACGTGAGGCTCAAGATGGGCCACTCGCACAGAAGTTGCGCGTGAATTCTGGCTATATCGGTGAAACCCTCCTCTAAACAAGAAAGGGCAATACCGAGGAAAGATCTTTGCTTTTGCAAAGAAATCCGTAGAGACTATACGCCGGACTTCCTTACAAAAGGGAGAAGATATAGTCCGACACTCCTGGAAACAGGAGAATACAGATGCATAATCTCGCAGATAAGGTTCGACTCCTTGCCCCGCAACATCAAATAGAAAACCGCTCAAAGAGGGGCGGTTTTTGTTTTTCTGTGAAAAGTTTACAGAAGCTCAATGTTGATTTCCTTGAAGCTTGCAAGGCGTTTATCATTTGTTATAAACTTGTCAGCTTTGCAATAGAGTGCAGTAGCTAATTGAATTGCATCAGGGGTCCGGAATCCATATACTCGGCGAACTCTGGCGGCTTCGTTGGCAATCTCGGGACCAAGATTTTCAATTGTCAAATTTGGTGTCTCTAAAAATAACTCAAGCAGGTGTTTTGTACTTTCATTTGAAGATTTGAGAGAGAGTAATTCAATTTGTGTGATAATGCTTGTTACTGCTTTGACTTTGTTCGTGGCCAGCAATTCAAAGACCTTTTTGGCTTTCAACCCTAAAACTCCTTTTCCTTCAAAAAAATAAATGAAGAGATTGGTATCGAGAAAAATGAAATGTTTATTTTCCATTCCACTCATTTCTCATTTTTTCAAGTTGAGTTGTTGGACGAGTATTTTTCCAAGCCCCACTCATTTTTCCATAACTGCGTTTTAACCAACTCGCTTCAGAAGCTTTAATGACAACCGTGTCCTTATTCAGTA
>CAYILC010000023.1:2740-4048 GCA_964364145.1 uncultured Pseudomonadales bacterium | reverse complement strand
ATCACAAAGTCTTTTTCTCCAAATGTTTCAATGCGATCAATCAATTTTGCTACATCATAGGCACCTAATTCATAGTATTTCAACTTCTGCGTGACGAGCTCCGCTCGTATTGTCGTTCCCTTAGAAAGCAAGTACCACAAATCGTAAATATCACGCCCTTTGCGGCGAGTCAAAATTGCTCGTATTTTTTCTGCACAGATTTCTTCGGCAGATAAGTGGTTGATATACGCAGTGATAAGAACGGGATATGGAGTGTCTATGAGTGAATGAGTTGGCTCAAGTGCTTTTTCGCGAAATGAGAAGTCTAAGTTAATAAATGTGGCGAATTTCATGGCACCTTTTAGTCCATGAAGCAAGAATCGTCGACCAGTCAAGGTTTTTCTTTCTTTAAACTCTACCTGTTCTTCTCTCTGAAGCTCGTCGAAAACTTCACCAATCACCCGATTAAAGCCTGCGTCACTTAAGGTGACAGTAAAATCCAGATCTTCTGAAAACCTTGGTGCTTTGAACATTAAGTGAACTGCTGTACCCCCTTTGAAAAGAATTCCTTTGCTTTCTGCATGTTGTGACAGCTTACTCAGAAAAAGTATCTGGAGATACTCTCGAAACACGGTTAACTCATTGGTTTTGAGTTGTTTAGCAAGGCTGGTAACTTGATTTCTGGTAATCATAGGTACTCCTGTAATTGCTTCATCCTACTTAGGAATTGGCGAGTTTGAGGGAACATGTGCGCATATTTGTATATGGTTTTTTTGTTGAAGCATGAGAAATCATATTCATCAAAACTCAAAGACCTGCTCCCTTTTGTTGCCAAATACATTTGATCTAAAAGGGCTTTCTCGGCTTCAGCAATGAGATAATTTTCCTGTTTTACGTAACCCCAGAAAAGATCTTTTTTTATTCGAAAATAAGAAAATTGTCTATCTTCACATATTTTTGTTCTTGGAAGCTTAAGTGTCGCGCTTGTAACTTCAGTTGGAAATTGAGAAAGAACACCATAAAAGCTTAACGCACTTTCAAAAGAGATATATGAAGGTTGATAAAGAAAATTTGCCAGAGCAAACTCGCTTCCTTGATAATCAGATCGAATGTATATATTTCTCTCAGCTTTATCGAGTATACCTGCCCGTATTAGTTGACTCAATACGTTATATAGCGATCTGTGATTTGGTACTTTTAATACATTTTGTAAGGTGTCTATCCTAAAAAAATACAGCCCAGAATCACGAATCTCTTTGGTTAAGGATGCCAAATCATACGTTTTCATATACTGTCTATCATAAGCAGTATGTGAAAACGTGTCAAGAG
>CAYILC010000023.1:0-2640 GCA_964364145.1 uncultured Pseudomonadales bacterium | reverse complement strand
CCTTTTTGTAATCGATCTGTAAGGTTCGCGCAGTAAACTACAACCATGAACAAATATTTCTTCCTCCCCAACCTCCTATTCGCTAGCACTATGGTATTCACCATCTCATAGTCCTCTATTTTGAAGACGCTGATTACCGCAGCGTACCACTTCGTACTGGTGAATCGAGGGTAAGACCAAGAAGGTCACGGGTGAAAAAGAGATTTTGTCGCTGGAATGGAAAAGCCCCGGATAAAACCGGGGCTTTAAATTGCTATTTCAATTGAAGTGAAGCAGGCTTCTTTCGAGACACATCTGGGGAGCGGGGTCCCCGCTATGTGTCGAGAAAGCAAGACTGCGTAGCCTACATATCCATCCCGCTCATCCCGCCACCCATGCCACCCCCACCAGCCTTCTTCTCTTCCTTAATATCAGTAATCAAACAGCGCGTGGTTAAAATCATCCCGGCAACACTCGCGGCGTTCCTCAACGCGTGCTTGGCAACTTTGGCCGGGTCGATCACGCCCATCTTGAGCATGTCACCAAATTCCAAGGTTAAAGCGTTAAAGCCATACCCAATAGTTTCTTGTGACAGCACCTGATACAACACCTTGCCGCCATCCGCGCCAGAGTTCTCGGCGAGTTTTCTAAGTGGCATCGCCAAAGAGTCGCGAACAATTCGTATACCGGACGCAACATCCGCATCTTTATCTTTGATGCCGTCCAAAACCTTGGCTGCGCGCAAGTAGGTCACCCCGCCGCCGGGAATCACGCCTTCCTCGATGGCAGCTTTGGTAGCCCCCTTGGCGTCCTTCACGCGTTCTTGTAATTCCTTGAGTTCAACTTCTGTAGCGGCACCAACCTTGATCACTGCAACTCCGCCGGATAATTTTGCCAACCGCTCCTGCAATTTTTCTTTGTCGAACTCGGAAGTGGTTGTATCCAATTCTTTCTTGATCTGTGCAATGCGGCCAGTAATGTCCGCCTTCTTTCCCTTGCCGCCGATAATTGTTGTGGTGTCCTTGGTTGCTCGAATACTACTCGCATGTCCGCAGTCCTCTGGCGTAACGCTGTCTAATTTGCGACCGGTATCGATGGAAATAAAGTTTCCGCCAGTGAGTACCGCGATATCTTGGAGCATTTCTTTGCGGCGGTCACCAAATCCTGGTGCCTTAATAGCCAACACATTGAACACGCCGCGGAGTTTATTGACCACCAGCGTAGATAGTGCCTCGCCGTCAACATCGTCCGCAATCAACACCAAATTCTTGGAGATTTTCATGAGCTTTTCCAAAAACGGCAAAAGGTCTTGAATCGAGCTAACTTTCTGATCGGTGATCAAAATATGAGGATCTTCCAGAACCGCTTCCATGCTGTCCGAGTTGGTCACCAAGTATGCCGAGATATATCCTTTATCAAAGGCCATGCCTTCGGTGTGCTCGATCTCAATGTCCATGGTTCGGCCTTCCTCAACCTCAACCACGCCATCTTTGCCCACCAACTTGAGAGCTTCTGCAATTTTCTTTCCGATCTCCTCGTTTTGCGCGGAAATCGTGGCAACCTTCACCCAGTCCTCTTGTTTGACCGGTTTGGCAAGGCGACTTATCTCTGCAACTACCGCGTCGACAGCCATATCGATGCCTTTTTTCACCATCATTGGATTTGCGCCGGCGGCAATATTCTTGATTCCCATTGCGGTGATTTGGTGCGCGAGAAGCGTTGCGGTGGTTGTTCCATCACCAGCCACGTCGTTTGTTTTTGAAGCGGCCTCTTTGACCAGCTGTGCGCCCATGTTCTCATACGGATCTTCTAAGTTCACCTCTTTGGCAACGCTTACGCCGTCATGAAGAACAGCTGGAGCACCCCAGGATTTGTCGATCGCCACGTTGCTGCCGCGAGGGCCAAGCGTTGTGGTTACTGCCGCAGAAAGCTTCGCGATTCCCGCGAGCATTTTCTGTTGTGCGTCTTCATTGAAAATCATTTGTTTTGGTGTTGACATGAGGGCTCCTTATGTATTGTTATTATTGTGGTTGTGAAACAGCTTTGACTTGAGATTGGTCGTAATACCATTTGAGCACATATCCTAGTACAACATCTGACAGATTAGTCTCTCTTTGAACTACATGAGCCAATTCTTGATATTTTCTAAAATCTCCAGCAGTCTCTCCCGCTGTAATCCAAACTGTTACGAGTTCTTCAAATCTTGGATGTTGGAACAATTTTAATATTCCATTTAATGTTTCAAGACCAAATGTTGGTTTAATGTCGATCTCTCTCGCTAGTTGGTCAAGAGTATATGTTTTGAGTGCATCTAGTAATCCTGCCATATCCCCCTCCTATCTCACCGCCGCTAATATATCTTCGAACTTTAAAAACTGATACTCAATATCGCCAATCTTTACCTCGTTACCGCCCCATTTTTTGTAGATCACAGTATCCTTCACTTTGCACGGAGCCTTGATTGTCGTGCCTTGATCTGTTGTCCAGTCACCGCCAACAGCAAGAACCGTTCCATACTGTGGTTTTTCATCGTGTGAATCGGGAAGATAAATTCCGCTTGAAGTTTGTGTTTGCTTTGATGCTGGCTCGACCAAAACATAGCCCGGCATGGGTTTCAGTGTTTTTATGGTGACAGTCATTGGCATTGTGCCTCCTTGATAT
>CAYILC010000022.1:0-13629 GCA_964364145.1 uncultured Pseudomonadales bacterium | reverse complement strand
TATCCTTATCTCAGCGTAATCGCGTACAAGTTTGTTGGGTTATCAATCGCCTGACTAAATCGAGTGAGTAGGATAATCTTTGATCCGTTTGGCCACGGATACACAAATGTTTCGTTCATCTGACCGCTATAGAGCGTGTTTTCGTTTGTTCCGTCGTACTCCTTCACGTATAGCGTATCACCGCGAATTCCAAGGAGATGTTTGGAGTCTGGTAGCCACTGAATTCCGGACGTAAATAATCCGGAATAGTACTCAACAAAATGCTGGATACTACTTTCTGCTGTTTCGCTTTGCAGTCTTTGGAAAGCAAGCGGTTGAGCAATAAGCGTTTTTGCTTTGTTGGTATACAGATCTGTAGCGAGGGGGAGCTTGCCGTATTGTGTACGTGTCGTTTTTACACTGGAAACGATTGGAATAGAAACACCTAATTTTTTCTTTGTTATTTTAATGGATGTTTCCGGAGACAATGGTGACTGTTGAGTGATGTATTTTTTGAGATCATCGGTTCCAACACGGAAGTTGCGATCCTCTTTGCGATCAAATACGTACACACCACCTGCCTGCAACGTTCTCTCTTGTGATTGTGAATTGGCAGCGGGGACAGAAGGAAGCATATTGTCCGGTAATGTTGCTGAGATGGTTGCGGTGTATACCATGCGTTCTTGATCTGGGGAGAAGTACACATTAATCGCACTTTCTGTAGCGATTTGTTGAATCTCATTTGGGAATTTTGCGAGACTCGTACGTTCGCGCTTATACAATTCTTCCTCCCATTCGCTAAACAGTCGCGGCAATTTATAACTGACATCTTGGAGTTCGGTTGGTGCGTTCATCTTGTTGGGATCGAGTATCACATTTTTTCCTTCAAAAGATAGCAGAATTTGGGAACTATCCGGCGACCAAATCATGTTTGCTTGAGAAAGATCAAAACCTCGAGCCTCTTGACTGATTTGACGCGGTCCTCTTTGCAGAGAGAGCAAACTATCGGTAAGATCTAAGACATAAAGACCATTTTTGGTCTGTGCCGAGGCCGATGCCACATAAAATACGAGCTTCTGTCCGTCTGGAGATGGAGAGACGTTTATTGCTCCAGTGTAGGTGAGTGGTGTGAGTCCTGGAACTGCAGGGAAGAGCACGACGTTCGTTTGAGTGACGAGCTCTTTTTCTATTTTTAGCACTTTTTTCCATGTTGAAAAGCCATCCTTTTTAATCTCGATGACATACTCACCTGGTTCTAAATTCAGTGTTGTGTCTGTGGCGGTGACAAGTTTACCGTTCAGATATACCTGGGCGCCGTTGGGTATAGAATTTGCGGCCAACAAGCCAGTCCCTTGAAGGTTTCCATTTACTGTTGGTCGGTAGCCCTTAGCGAGTTGAATAACAACATATGTTCCGCCAATAATAACCATTGCAGAACAGAGAGTAACAAAAAGCGAATTTTTGAAGAGTTTGGTTAGCGTCTTAGAAAGGCTAGACAGATTAAGCGGGCGAGACAGACGAAAAGACATGGGCGTATTTTACCACGTTTGTGGGAAGACTTAACGGGAAGTCCCGGCCTTCCCGTTCGCTTGGGGATGTTATCATGTCACTATGTTTTCTCTTACAAAGCGGATTGGTGTGGATCTAGGAACGGTAAATTCACTCGTTTGGGTTCAGGGAAGCGGTATTGTGCTGAATGAGCCCACGGTTGTTGCAATTTCTTTGCGCGATAAACGCGTGGTGGCGGTTGGGACTATGGCAAAAAATATGTTGGGTCGAACGCCAGGGAACATTTTAACCTCGAGACCACTAAAGAATGGAGTCATTGCGTATTACTCGGTTACCGAGGCAATGCTTAAGTTTTTTCTTCAGAAAGTGATGGGGCGGGGAATGTTGTTTAAGCCTGAAGTGATGGTGTCGGTTCCAGCTGGAAGCACGCAGGTTGAGCGGCGTGCGGTATTAGATGCAACCCTGGCGGCTGGGGCGCGACGAGCCTATTTGATTGACGAGCCATTGGCTGCGATTATTGGTGCAGGTATTGCCATTGCAGAGGCCAGCGGCAACATGATTGTAAACATTGGTGGCGGGGTAGCAGAGGCTTCGGTCGTGTCTTTGGGTGGAGTGGTGGCGAGCAAAGGTGTGCGCGTTGGGGGCAGTACTCTTGATGAAGCAATCCAAAAGTTTGTCCGCAAAAAATATGGAGTCATTATTGGTGACACAACTGCCGAGATGGTAAAGACAAAGATTGGTTCCGCAATGCCCAAAGCAGAAAAAGCTGTCGAAATCCAGGTGAAAGGTCGCGATGCGACTCAAGGGTTGCCAAAAGAAATTACCATTACCGCAACAGATGTTTTCGAAGCGATTCAAAAGCCTTTGTATGCCGTGTTGGACATGGTGAAAAAAGTTTTGGAAGAAGTTCCACCAGAGTTGGCGAGCGATATTATCGATAAAGGTTTGGTAATGACTGGCGGAACTGTGATGTTGGATCAACTTGGTCCGTGGATCTCGCAAGAAATCAATATTCCTGTTTCTCTCGCAGACGAGCCGTTACTGTGTGTTATAAAAGGCATTGGTGTGGTACTGGATGATCTTGAGGTCTATAGGCATGTACTGAGGGAGAAGTGAGCAATACGATACGCTAGAGCCCATTTCAAAACCTCATTTCTATTCCAACACTGTATCTTCGGGAAAACCTGCGGAATACTCCTAGAACGTAGCTCGGCTACGTCCGTTGTCGTTTTCCGCAGGTTTTTCTCGAACCTCCAGCGTTTCATCACGAAAGCAGGTTTTGAAATGGGCTCTAGAAAGTGGGATAATATGACGATGAAAACACAACGAACGCCACCAAAAACTCAAAAGCTTTTTAATCTTTCGATCTTTGCTGACACAAAAGCGGAGTGCTATGCGTTATTGAAAGAAAAACTGCTTGTCAAAAATATCGTTACCAGAAATCCATTTACTACAACCTTGCGCAAACCGTTTATTGTTTTTACCCCCAACTCCGAACAACTCATGCTTGCTCAACACGATCATGTTTTTGAACAAACCTTGCAAAAAGCCGATCTACTACTACCAGATGGAGTTGGAGTTGTCTGGGCGGGGAATATGCTCAACGGGAACTCGACCGAAAGAATTAGTGGACGTGAGACGCTCGAATTTTTGATCAGTGTTGCGGCAAA
This sequence comes from uncultured Pseudomonadales bacterium, assembly GCA_964364145.1. Lineage (GTDB taxonomy): Bacteria > Patescibacteriota > Microgenomatia > UBA1400 > UBA12028 > CAYILC01. The sequence goes on along the minus strand of CAYILC010000022.1, from coordinate 10,471 downwards.
ACAGAGTTTGCCGGTATTTTTATTGGGTGGTCGTGAGTCGTCTTCACAGTATGCTCAGAAACTTTGTGCCCGATATATCGATAACCCAGAGTGGAACATCAGCTGGAATGCCGGTGTTGAGGATATCAAGCATGAAACGGCAGAGGAAAAGAAAAACATTGCAACAGAAATTCAGTACGCAAAACCTAAGTTGCTCTGCATTGCTTATGGAGCTCCATACCAAGAAAGATGGGTTATGAAAAATCTTGAACTTTTACAAAAATCTGGTGTACGAGTGGTCATAGTAGTTGGAGGGGCCTTTGACGTGCTTAGTGGTCGTGTTTCTCTACCGCCAAAATGGGCAGTAGCAATAGGGGTGGAATGGCTTTGGCGTCTGCTTCGACAACCGTGGCGTTGGCGACGACAACTCGTATTACCGCAATTTATATTGCGTGTTTTGGTAGAAAAAATGAGGGGCTAACAAGGGGCTTGCCTAACAATTTTCTTATTTCGCTACAAGTCTATTCTATTCTATCTATTACTCGGTCATCCCGAGCATCCACAGTACAGCCTGTTTTTTATATCGACGATCACCTCGAGAATTAATGCGAATTGCCGGTAACTTGCCGCGTTTGCCCCAACGCTTAATCGTCAGAGGAGAGACTCGAAGAAGCGAGCTTACTTCGCCGATCGTGAGGAGGTCTGGCAAGTTTTGGAGATCAACTTTTGGCTGTGGTCGGGTAGCACGCTTTGTTTTTTCAACCTTTTTCATCACATTTTCTGTTTCTGTATTGATCATCTCACTAGAATGAGCTAAGGTCGGTATGCTCCGAAGTGAAGAAGAACCAACTCCAATGAAAGATCCTGTTGGTGGTTGTGGTGGTCTGAGGTCTGACATGTATCACTCCTTAATATATTGATATATTTTGATTAAAGATAAACTCATCAAACAATGATGAAGTATCTCTTAACTATAATTCAGACTAACAGAGGGATGCAAAGTATGTCAATAGGGAACGGATCAAATGGGTAGATCGGGACTTCCCGTTGGGATTTGCAGAATGAACCGTTTATATCTTTCTGGATCGTTATCAAAAAATGAAAGTAAAAGAGATGAGTTTGCCTGGTTATTTGTTAAGTAATACTGAAGATTAGAATGTGGGTAGGTGAGAAACTCAAGTGGACTCAAAAAAAGCTTCATTGGATTTCGGTGGATATATCTTGAGATTTCCTTAAAATATTTCTCGTCCTTGACCCATTTTGCTTTCGTTCTTCCCTGATAGAGGGGTCCAACCCGATCATATTTGTAGTTGAAATACATACTATAGGCTATCAGGAAACGTCTCAAATAATTGGTTATGCCGCGCTTAGAACACTGTTTTACAAGTAAATGAAAATGATTGGGCATAAGACAGTAAGCTTCGATTGCTACATCTTTTAGATCTGGCAAATCTGAATTTTTCCTGCAGGAAAACATATATGCCGTGAAGTGTTTGTAGTCCTGAGTGTCGTAAAAAATCGGCTGTCTTGCAACACCCCTGTTATAAAGATGATAGTGACATTCATTTAGGAAGGGAATTTTACGGTATGGCATAATGTTAGTAGAGCGGACGGTTAACCGGTAGTCCCGATCTTCCCGTTAACTCCCGTTATACCCCACTAACCTTACAGTTCGATTACAAAACAAAAACCCCGAGCGTGCAGCTCGGGGTTTGTCGGTTAACCGGTAGTCCCGATCTTCCCGTTCGTTTTTTACTTCAACTCAACAGTTGCGCCTGCGGCCTCGAGTTTCTTCTTGGCCTCGTCAGCAGCTTCTTTCTTGACGTTCTCGAGAATCATCTTTGGCAAGGATTCTGCGAAGGCCTTTGCCTCTGCTAATCCGAGTTCTGGCTTGATCTCGCGGACTGCCTTGATGACGCCAATTTTATTGGCTCCTGCGACGGTCACCATCACGGTGAACTCGGTCTTTTCCTCTGCTGCGGCGACGGCTGCACCTGCTGCTCCTGGCATGGCACCCATCATCATTGGGACTGCGGCGGAAACGCCGAACTTATCTTCGAGAGCCTTCACAAGCTCCGAGACTTCGAGCAGTGAGAGTTTCTCGACCGACTCAACAATTTTTTGGACATTGGCGGATGTATCTGCCATAGTTCCTCCTTTTAATGTGCTCAGTACTGTTTCACTCGCAGTCAAGGGCTACCCTTTATTGACTGCTCGAAAACAGTACTTCGCTTGTTTGCGTTTAATGACGAGCCTTCTTTTTATCTTGTATTGCTTGTAATGCGTAGACCAAATTTCTCGCGTTAGCGTTTAACACATTTACCAAGCCATATGATGGACCCTTCAATCGGCTAATCAGCATCGACATTAACTCGAGCTTGCCAGGCAATTTCGCCAAGGCCTTAATATCTTCAAATGACACAATCTTGCTACCCATCCATCCAAGCTTGATCTTCGGTTTGTCCGAGGTTTTGGCAAACTCAACAACCTTTTTCATGCCACTAACTTCATCGTCGTAGGACAACACCACTCCGGTTTGACCCTGCAGGGTACTCTTGAGTTCATCTTTCTTGAACACGAGGTTTAAGAGGGTATTCTTGGCAACAACAAACTCGTTGCCACTTTGCTTCAGCTCGGCACGGAGTTTTGTCTGCTGAGAAAGATTCAGGCCGGCGTAGTTCACGAACACCACAGACTTTGCTTTTTGAATCTTTTCCGCAAGTGCTTGCAACTGGGTCACGTTTTTTGTGCTTGGCATAATATTACTCCCTTTTTCCTTTTTCTCTGATTGTTGATTTTTCTGTTTTTTCGTTTTAAAAAAACAAAAAACCTCGTCAAAGCGAGGTGAAACGAATTCATTTTTCAATGAACTCAAGAATCTTTTCCCTCGGTGCGATTTATCTGTTTTCAATTCCTTGTCTCCAGAACGCACTGTCTTTGGACTAGGATGAAGTATACCAGGGGAAGATCACTTTCGCAAGAACACGATTTGCAGAACACGATTTGACAGAAAATAATTTAGCAAAAATGGAAGGAAGACCTTGTGAGGCTACGCCCAACTATTCAACTTTTACCTTGATTCCTGGTCCCATGGTTGCAGCAATTGTGCAGTTCACAACTTTTCCAGCAGGATAAGCCTTGAATAATGCTCGTAAATTACCAGCCAACTCAACTGCCGGCTGTTTAAGCTTTCCAATCACGACATGCACTAATGGCGCTTTCTTTTCGGACTTCACAGTTACTGCGCCACCCTCGAGCTCTTTTTTACGCTTTTCTGGATCTGGTGTAACCGTGCCATTTTTTGGATTTGGCATTAAGCCTTTCGGACCGAGAACACGCGCGAGTTTTGCAAGCTTAGGCATCATGTTTGGATGCGCAACTAATGTCGTAAAAGTGATGTTTCCTTTTTCGATTTCTTTTAAGAGTTCGTCGGTGGCAATAGCAACAGAGACAATTCGACCTGTGGCGTAGGGAAATGCGACATCCACATTCATACCTTCTTCGCCGCGCAACACCAAATTTACTTCGAGTGAACCCGGAAATTTTGCAAAGTGTGTTTTTTGCGCGAGCTCAATGGCCTCATCTAAAGGGTAGACCTTGGTGCGGTCGACATACGATCGGGAGGTGATATATTTCTTGCCACGAACGCGCTGAACTTTAGGAGCTTTTTTCTCTTCGACACCTTCAGCGGTTTCGATTGGAGCTGTGGTTATCTCAGCAGCTTTCTCATCAACCCTCTCTTTGACCTTTTTCTCGATTTTTTTCTTTGCCATAGTTCCTTTTTTCTTTATTTAGCATCTAGTATCTAGATACTAGATGCTAAAATTAACCTATTTCTGTATGAGCACACCCATATTTTTTGCCGTACCTGCAATTGTGCGCATGGCGGCCTTAATGTTTGTGGTATTGAGATCCGGCAACTTTATTTCAGCAATTTTTCTCAACTGCTCTTTACTTAACGTGCCCACAACCTCTTTGCCCGGCATCTTCGCTCCGCTAGCAAGTTTAAGTTCTTGTTTAATCAACGCGGAAACCGGTGGCAACTTCAAGATGAAGGTGAACGAGCGATCTTCAAAAACCGTAATTTCTGCGGGAATCGTTTGGCCCTTTTTGTCTTTAGTTTTCTCATTGTACTGCTTACAGAACTCCATAATGTTGATGCCTTGCTGACCAAGGATAGGGCCAACCGGAGGCGCGGGATTTGCCGCCCCAGCCAATAAATTCAACTTCAATACTGTTTTGATTTTCTTTGCCATAGTTCCTTTTAACGGGTAGTCCCGATCTTCCCGTTCTTTTTTTAGATTTTCACCACTTGCAAGAAGTCGAGTTCAACCGGAGTTTCGCGACCAAAGATCGAGACCAGCACCGTAACTTTACCTTTTTCTTCATCAATCGTATCAACCGAACCTAAAAAGTCGACAAATGGACCTTCCACAATCTTGACTGCTTGGCCAAGAGAGAAGTTGGCTTTGTAACTTGGAGCACCCTGCGCCATGTACTTTTGAATGGTTACAACTTCTTGCTCTGGGAGGGGAGTAGGCTTGTTGCCGATACCTACAAACCCAGTCACACCCTGTGTGGTGCGAACGGCCAGCCAGGACTCATCGGTGAGAATCATCCTCACCAGCATGTAGCCTGGGAAGATTTTTTCTTTGACGGTTTGTTTCTTGCCCCGTTTAATCTGAACTTTTTCTTGTGTGGGAATGAGCATCTCGAGGACAAATTTCTCGAGGCCCATGTTGAGCGCGCGTTGCTTTAATGTTTCTGCAACTTTATTTTCGTGTCCGGAATAGGTGTGAACCACATACCACTTCGCACGCTTGTCTTCAGACAACGTGATAATAACATGGTTCGGTGTCGAGGTGATGACGGTTTGTACCTCTGGCACTTCTGGAACCTGCTGTACTTGCGTATCTTCGCTCATAGATTCCTTTGTATGTGCTTGGCATTTCTGCCTTGCGTTTGTTTGCCGCATTCTACCGAGTTTGCCTGTTTCTTTTTTTCATCAGTTCTCACCGACGAATAATAAAGTCGAAGAGGGAAGTGAACGCGGCGTCCAACCCTCCAACGTACAATCCTACTCCCAGACTCACCGCGATGACGACGAGCGTCATGTTCAGCGTATCTTTTCTGTTTGGCCAAGAGACCTTGGCTAACTCTTCACGGACTTGACTGATGAATGATAGTGGATTCACAGTCGCGATTGTACCAGAACAAGAAAGGGAATTGTAGCAGGCAATACGCCTTGACGCAAGGCAGGCGTGTATCGCGGGCGTGTAGCCAAACACTTTCTCGTTTGACACCCCCCAGTCTGCCGTATTACCATATACGCATCAGGACGGGCAGCTACAGCTTCCCGTTCTCTCTTGTCTAATGGAGATATGCATGTCCAACAAGCGTATAAAAAAAGCCATTATTACCGACGCAGGATCCGCAAGCCGCTATCTTCCCATCACCAAAACGATCCCTAAAGCAATGTTGCCATTTGGAAATCGGCCAATCATACAGTTCATGGTTGAGGAGTGTCAGCAAGCCGGTATCGAGGAGATTGTGATTGTTGCAACTCCGGAAGGTAAGCCCATTTATGAGGACTACTTTAATAATAATGTCAATCGCATTCGCAAACAGTTGGTTGCTCAAGGGAGAGAGGATCGCTACGAGGCCGTTCAGCATGTCCTAAACTTTCCTAAAATCACGGTACTTATTCAAGATGCAAGTCTGCCGTATGGAAATGGTTCACCGGTTGCCTCGGCTCGCGCGTTCGTTGAGTCCGAGGAGGCGTTTTTAGTCCTCTATAGTGATGACATGGTGTTTGGTGAGGTAGGGGATGCAAAAGTTATGGTGGATTTGTATGAGCAACATCCGGAGGTTGAGGGTATCATCATGGCCCAGGAAGTTTCTGAAGATGTTGTGGACAAATACGGAATTATTAGTTTTAAAGCAGGCACGACAAATCAACTCGATAACATTATTGAAAAGCCGGAGAAGGGGTCTGCGCCATCACGCTTGGCTTCGTATGGCCGATATCTTCTTAAACCGTCAGTATTCGCATATTTAACTCCGCAAAGTGCTGGCAAGGATGGCGAACTTTGGACGGTGGATGCAATCACCCAACTAGCGAAAGAAAAAACAGTGTTGGTTGAACATACGAAAGGCGAGTGGATGACCACCGGTGATCCAGAAAATTATTTTATTGCCCATTTGAAGTTCGTATTGGAAAAAGAGAAATATGGTCCAAAAATTTTGGAGTGGATCAAACAATATCATCGCGGGTAATTTTTCGAATTTTTTGTGTATTGCTGAACTACTCCATCGTCATCGTGGATTATCAATCAAGAAAAAACAAGTATTGGTAGCAACGTTTCTTTCAGAAAAACAGAGGGGAAAACCAACACGAAACTTTACTTAACTCATTTTTAAGGCGTTTTCTTGCGATAGTAGCCGTAGCTACTTGAGTAAGAAAAGAACATAAAAAATACGCAAAAGAACGAGTGAGTGAAACATGCTTATTTCGCTACAAGTCTAAAGATATAGACCGATACGCTTTAGTGTAGAACAATTCTCGTAAACTTGTCATTGAATAGTGTTGCTTTGTTTGAGATAGTGAACACGGCCCTGAAACGACAAAGCACAATGAGGAGCTTTTTCCTCTACAAGTTTAACTTGTACGGTTCGGGAAGTCAGATTGCTCCGTGGAGTAGTCTGCACCCATACCACCCTGGTTTTCCGGGGAAACAACCTCTATAACACTGCTTTTCGGTTCGGGGCTTTTCGGTGGGGTGAATAAAATTCTATGTAACAAGCAATTCTTTAAATTAGAAGCACTTTTTAGGAGTATTCATCCTAAACTTGGTCCTTGGCGTTTATCACAAAAACAGATGCATCCCAAAGAAAAGATGTGAGGCGTGGAATCCTTGAGGCTTCAACAATTTCTCTTTTTATTGCCTGGTTGTAAACTCGATACACTTCATCAAGAAATTTATAATCCAATTGTCCGTGATGAGAATTGAGATAAGCGACCAAGCCTTGAATTTCCAGGTTTGTGACTTTTGTCTCGAGTGTATGTATAGACTGAATTTGAATAAGAACGTATCTAGCCATTTCATCTGCCAACCGATTTTGTTCCGTTACTTCGAGGTTTACCCAATTGTTCTAGTTGAAATCTATATTAGCAGCATGGTCATACATCCTACGAAGTAGTGTCTGTCGTGTTTCGTAATTTGGATGAAGATATGTTTCTCTTTTCATAAATCTCCTCGGTGAGTAATGTTTGTGAGGATTGTACGCTTTGGGAGTTATTTGTCAAGAAAAATTCGAAAAGTTTTGTTGAGCCTGGAGCGAGAATCGGACTCGCGGTCTAACCCTTACCAAGGGTTTGTTTTACCACTAAACTACCCAGGCTTGCAATAGAATGAAGTTCTTGAAGGATCCATCGTTTCAGTTTAATGTTTCCAACAGAAAGACTACAGACACCATACGCAGATTTGTTTCGATATGTTCCTTTTCCCTGTGGTGGAATCTGGACGATTTTACCAAATTTTTCCACAGAAATCTCTAGTTGTTTTGACCAATACTGTCGGACGGTTTCTATACTTCAACCCCTTCTTAGCGGAAGCGTGGTACACCGAAACGAGCCACCAAAATTAATTGGCTCGGTGTAATCGATTGTTTCTACGCGGAATCCAGCTTGTATTAATTCCTTATTAATGCGCACGTTATGTGTTGGTGAAAAGACCGTTTCCGGATTGACAACAAGCACATTAGTTCCAAGATCGATCGCTTCTTGTTGTAAAACGGGGATCAGTGTGTATCGTTTCTTCAGCATTTCAAGATCTGTTTTTTGAAACGCTTCTGGAATAATTAAGGCAGTATTTCGCGGTAGCAAGGTAAGTCGCGTATCAAGATGCATCACGTTACTGCCAAGGAAAAGATGGGTGCAGTTTTCTTGACTTATTAATTCGTGGATAGCAATCTTGCTCGTCCTACTGCCGTTTCCGATATACGTGGTTTGCGGATCCACGATCACATCACCGCCTTCAATGCTGCCACTCGTAATTTCTCTAAGATCGGTGATTTTCAACGAGGTAAGAAGGTTCTGAAGCAGATGGATTTCTCCATCGCGATCGGAGAACTCTCGTTTTTTGCTGTAGTACAAATGATCATTGATTACAAATCCGGTGTCGCGCGTGTACATTTGATGGGGGAGATCGGGCTCGGTTTTAAGAAAGTGTAACCGCACGTCAAAAGAACTGAGCTTTTTGAAAAACTGCTCTTGCTGTTTTAGGAACAGATGCTTATCCCACGAACGCTTATGATATTTTGTAAACTCTGGTTCATTGGGAGCGTATATTTTGTAGTCTGGAACAGAGTCTCCCCAACACACAATCACATCCTGAAGAGGGGAAAACTCGTCGGTAATATGGAGTTTCATAGATAACGATTTTAGCACAAAGATGCAGAAAGAATTTGAGATTGAATTTCATGGTAAAAGGTATATGCTGCAGCATATCTTCATATGTTTGTTCGCACGTGGAATTCGGCTAAATTACAGCAGCTTCAGCAGTTGTATCAAAGTGGTCTAAGCATGAGAGAGGTGGGGATTCATCTTAATACTTCCTTAGGGTCTATCGCGCATACAATGCAGCGATATCAAATTCCCAGAAGAGCGGCTGAGCAGACGAAGCATATAGCGTATCAACGTTCTCCTCAATCTTTTACGTCCATACACGTCCTTAGTCATAAACATGAACAGCTCAAGATCGCAGGACTTATGCTCTACTGGGCCGAAGGGGCAAAACGTGGAAAGGTGGTTGATCTTGCAAATGCTAACTCTGACATGATTCAGATGTTTTGCGCCTTTCTCCGAGTCATATATCGCATTACCCCAAAGCGTTTGCGAGTCTATCTTTATTGCCATTCAATCGAACAAATACCTGAACATATCGCATATTGGTCAAAACTTACTGGAATTCCACAATCACAGTTTACCAAGCCCTACGTCAAGGAGAACAATCACAGGAAACATAGTATAATGCCCCATGGTCTGGTTCATATTCGATACGCAGATAAACGTCTACATGACCTTATTTTGTTTGAGATTCATGCGCTGTTTACCCGTTTAGTCTGCCAGGTTACTCAAGTGGTCAACGAGGCTGGTCTGTAAAACCAGTGGCTACGCCTACGAAGGTTCGAACCCTTCACCTGGCACTGAAAAAGAAAGCAAAGAAATTTCTTCAAACCTCACGTCAACACGGGCTCGTTATATCGCGTTTTGCAGGCTTCAAAAATGTTGTGTATAAATTGATGATAGGGAAGACCACTAGCGTGTGCAGAACGGGTTGTGGCTTCGTCCAAGGAATTATAGATCGAAGGATTCGCGTTTACTTCCAGGAAATAATATTTTTTGGTTTTTGTGTTGTATCGAATGTCGAATCGCGCGTAATCTTTCATACCAAGAGCCAAAAAGGCGCGTTTCGCGTCAGCTTGTATTTTTTCCGCTATACCTTTATCCAAAGTAGGAGCGGGGGAGACAAACGTATGTTGCCATCGTGGAGAAGTTTCCACCCATTTTGCTTCAAAATCGTACACAAACGTATCCTCGGTCTCACTATTTTGCATGCGAAGCTCCGCGAGTGAGAGTACCTGCGCGTCTTCACCGTTTCCTACGACCGTGCAGTGAATCTCTTTTCCCGGAATGAATTCTTCAATGAGTGCTCCTTGTTTATATGTAGTACATATTTCTTTGACAATTCTGATCAACGCGCTTTTATCTTCAGCAATCGAATGTTGAGAGATTCCAATACTACAATCTTCGAGTGGCGGTTTAACAATGAGAGGGAGTGTTAATTGTGTAGAAAGCTTTTCGCGTGCATTTTTTACGAACTGCCATTTTGGAGTTGGAACACCAATACGCTCGAATACTTTTTTTGTGGCAATTTTATCGATGGTGAGCGCCATTGCATCGGGACCGGGACCGGTAAATATCTTTCCGTGTTTTTCTAGTTGCTTTACAACGCGCATATACATGCCGAAGCCGTCACAAAGGTTGAAAAAGGCATCAGTTTTCTTATCCTTCAGATAGTAGAGATTCTTTGGTGAAACGGCGTATGTGTCTGTTTGATAGCCGTGCTGACGCAATGACTCCGCAACATCGGTTGCCGTTATTTGAATACCATCGTCAACTTTGACAATATTTGGATCATTCGTAAAATCGGAAGGATTATAAATGACGGTGACTTGATAGGCAGATTGAAGTTTCAAGGAATGTTTATATTTCTGAATGTTATTTTTTTGAACAATTCTTTTTTTATTTTGAAATTATTTTTTCAAAATGTGTTTAATCTAATATAGAACATATAAGTGATATTTTTCGTATTTGTCAATACATAGATTTCCAGATACAATACAGAAGTTCATTCCGCCTCTGGCGCGCTGAATGATCGTGGTGTAAAATAAGCCATCTTAGCTCAGTGGTAGAGCAGCTGTTTTGTAA
>CAYILC010000021.1:0-13820 GCA_964364145.1 uncultured Pseudomonadales bacterium | reverse complement strand
CGTTTCTTTCAGAAAAACAGAGGGGAAAACCAACACGAAACTTTACTTAACTCAATTAAGTAGACAAATCCTGCTACGTAAATCATAGCGTTGAGCAGGCGAGGTGGTTGGAATCCTGGCAGCGGGAGTCTCCTGAAAGGAAGAATAACCTGTGTGGGAATCGTAATAATAAAATTGTATACTTGATCAACGATATTCTGGCCTGAGAAAACAAAGAAGAGAAGTGATATTGCCATAAGATATCCAGCAAATATTGCCAATAAAGAAATATACATGTCTTTTTTGAGTGTTCGCGAAAGTACAGATTGGAAAATAGCCACACCTCCCATAACAAAGATGTACAGCAGCCCAGTATCCCATCGGAAAAACGCCAGCGCGGCAGAAGTAAGACCAAGACTCACCAATAATGCCTTGGATTGTTGGTGTTCGAGATAATACATGTGGACTACACATAAAAGAACTGTTAATAATAACGAAAACGGCTCACTTGGAATGTATCGCACAAAGGTAGCCAGCGCGAGAAATAAAAACGCCATAGATACTGTATTTTGTTTCACTACTTTTCCCCAGAATCTACACACAACAAGAGAAATAATCAGAAAGGCGGTTGCTGAAAGCGCGTTATACTGAGCGATGGAACCAAATGGAATAAGTAAACCGAACATCCAAGCCATTCCTGGCGGGTACACAATGCCAATGTCCTTGTATAAAATGAGTCCCTGCGAAACATAGTGGCTCGCTAAAAGTCTCAATGCAGTATCAAATTGATCAATGGGAATAAGGCTTGATGCCGCAACAAATAACCAAGTAAACAACAACGCAACCGATCCCCAATACACAGTCTTCATGCCCAAACTTCCTCATCCTGAGCGATCAATTCACATACTATCAATAAAACCCACGGATAGAACAACACCTGATTAAAAAACGACGCAATGGTTATGGCAACCAAGGTTGAACGGAGTGCAAGGCTTTTTGTTGAACGAAAAAGAACGATTCCTGTTATAAGTAGGCTTCCCAATCCCATACTCCCCGTTGACTGCAATACATGAATGAAACTATTATCCGGTGATGACGAATGCGAAGTTTCGCTCAAGATATTGTTGTTCTTTCTCCCAACATTTGTGAGATACCAACCATTTCCAATAAACAGTGTTTTTGGCGATAAACGCTGAATTGCAGATGTTGTATTCCATATTCTCGCACGAACACTCGTAAGACGCTCCAGACGCGTTCCTTCGCTGGCAGGTCGAGGCAGCAATAGAACTCCGACAATCGTTGCTAAGGCAATGACAAAAATTGCTTTCCGTAAACGAGCATACTCGAAGGCGCAGACTATGAGAGCGACACTAAAAGCGAGATAGCTCGCTCGGGAATACGTAAGCAAAAGAGCAAAAAGATGGACACATGCAATAGCAATGTATTTTGCTGATTTTCTCTGAATAAATCGGTGCAGAGCAAGAAAAAACCCAATAACAGCGATGATTCCTGTGAATGAAGGATCGAAAAGCGTAGAGACGAGTCGAAGGTAATGGTCATCCCAACCGACATATTGCAATCCGCGAACATCGGGAATGGCAACATATTGAACAAGACCTGCTGCAGCTATGAGTGTTGTGACCGACAGACAAAGGGCAAATACCTCTTCCCTACTCAAAGCTTTTTCATGAATATATAAAAGAGTAGCACCACCAAATAATACATAGGCAATAAGACGTACTACATAGAGCATTCCGATCATCCAATCGGAAAACGGGTTAAACAAAAGTGCGAGGAGTAGCGATATAAGCGTTATTAAGAGAAACGTTCCAAGCCATCGGACCCAGAGTGGTTTGGTAAGTTTTTTCCAGTGTTTTTTCACGAGTGGCATTGCTAGACCTACAAGTACTACTACAACAATATCGTGAAAATACATTGCGGATAATCTACTCAAAAATATCTTTTGAAACTGTCCTAGAACCAACAGACCGGTAAACACAAGAAAAAGTATGCGAACTGTTTTTCTCCAAATAGTGTCTATGTTTTTATGTATGTTCATACATCTTTACTCGTAGAACTAACGAATGAAAACTCATCATCCATGCCTGTGCAAGACCAGGAAACCCATCAAGCACGCCTAACAACAACACATAATTATAGACGAATTTCCCCAGAGGATAGAAAAAAAGTTGAAAAAATGAAAATCGTTTTCCCAGTTTTTTTCTTAGAGTAACTTCCAATGAACTGTATCGGTTTATTTTCTCGATAAACGATTCGATTGATTGATGCGGGACATGAAGGAGTGGATTCTGCAGCGTTTTGGTTTTTCCAGAAACAGTCCAGACTTCATGTACAGGCCTCTCCCATGTTCCTGCCTTGGTTTTTGCAACGCGAAGCAGTGAGACTCTGGATGTTTCCCCGTGCTTTAGTACGGTATTCATAAATGTATCTTGTCGATAGAGATACAACCCCACATAATCTGTTTTGGAAATAGCGTTCTGAATTTCAATAGCTAACTGTGGTGATACGGTTTCATCAACATCTAAAAATATTGCCCAATCTGTTTTTACGTGAGTTAACGCAATATTTCGTTGTTCGCCAAATGTATCAAGAGAATGAAAAAAAACATTTGAAAAATTCATTTTTGCCAACGTTTGCACTTTTGTATCAAGGATGTTTCCGTCAACAAGAATGATTCGTTGAGTGCACCACTGTAAGGATTGCAGTGCTTTTGCGAGTTGTTCTATTCCTGATTTGTATAGAATGATCCCGGTGATATCTGCGCTCATATTTCCCTCACAACGCGTATGTATCCATAGTTCTGTTGCATGACATCAATACTTGGTAAAACGATACTTTCTTCTTGTGAAATGACATATTGTGTTCCTTGCGGATCCAATTTTCCTCCAAATATCGATAAAAGGAAACGATAGTTATCAAGATATGTCGGTGTTTTTGAAGATGTATCGTATGATTTGAGATCGATACCAGTACCACGAGCATTACTTACGATCCATCGAGAGGCGTTCATTTGTAAACCTATTTCTCGCGCAAAAAAGTGATTTGATACGAGAGAATAAGAAGTACTTACCGCATAGATAAGGCAAAGTATCGCGAAGTATGTTCGTGGTTTGGTCGGAATTACAGATAATAGTTTTGCAACTAACAATGGTATGAACACGAGGAATGGAGGAACATATGCCTCTGAAGGAGAACCGTGAATGAAAATCCCGATCAATACAATAACAGAACACACAACCGCATACATACATACTTCATCGTGTTGTTTCTGTTTCCAGAGAATAATTTGATATAGGCATGAAAAAATAATAAGCATGAAAATACTGATCGCTCCAAGTGTGTGTAGTCCAAAAAGTTTTTCAAACTGCAGTCCTATGTTAGAAAAGATTGTGAGTACGCCCGATAGTGATATTCCATGTTTGCCATCAAATCCAGAGATTGCCACAATCCGATACCCAGCCCAAAGACCTAGCCCACAAAGTTGTGCACACGAATGCGAAATATCATATACCAATTGTGGAAGTGTCCCAATAATGGTTCCAACAATGGTGGGGAAAATCCAAGTTTTCAGCTTAACTTTTTTATAGAGATAAGCCAGAGGTAAAACAATAATGAACGGAATTGTTGCCAGTTCCCACTGGAACAGCAACCAATAGCTTAGCGTTGCCCAAAAAATACTTACAGCCTTTGTTTTCTGTATCGAAACGAGCTGTTTGAAAAATATCATCAGGAAAAGTGGGACTGCAAACAGATAAAATGGCATACGAGACTGTAGTACTGCTCCAGGAGCAACAGCGCCAATCACTGAAACAGCAAATGCGATTGTTTTTCCATAATGCTTTTCCACCAACCAATACAAAAGTAAAACGCCAAGCGTGGTTAGAACCGCAGCAAAAAATACAGGACTGTATGGATGTACACCGCCAAACCAAAAACTTATCGCGTCAAACCAAACATTGAACGGTCCTTGTGCAAATCGAGGAATACTTGATGGAATTCCCAATAAAGGAAAAGTTTTTCCATTGAGAAGATTCATCGCTTGGAGATAATCTCTACCCTGGTCACCAATAAGATTAAGGTGTTGTAAATCTGCAACTCTTAAGAAGAGTGACCATAGCACAAGTACAATTACTCGCCATTGTTCGCACAAACCAAGCCATAGCTCTAGAGATAATGCTGGAAAAAAACCAAAAAACTTTCGGAAATATCGTTGTCGACTACGGCGAAATATTGACGAAAGATTTTGCGTACTCTGTTTCACTGAAACTTCTCTCGGATGATCGGCCAATGCTTCACCAACATACACCGACTGCAATCCAATTTGATGATATCTTTTACACAGATCAAACTCTTCCCAGTATAGGAAATACCCTTCATCAAACATCCCAAGTGTAAAAAACTCTTTGGTTCGAACCATCATTGCAGCGCCAGAAATCACGCCGACCGCTCTTGTACTTTCGCGATTCCAGTCCTTGATCCAGTACTTTTTTGATAGAGCGTTGTTTGGGACAAGCGTATGTACAAATGACAAAGCCACCGAGGCGACAAATGGGGTGGGATGATCGGTTGAACAGTGCTCTGTTTTCCCTTCCGCATTGGCAAATCGCGGACCAACAATGCCAACTGATGGATGCGTTTCAAGATACTTTAGTAAAATTTCAATAGCAGATTCCGCAATCATCACGTCAGGATTTAAAAATAACAAATACTTTCCTGTTGCTTTTTTTGCCCCATCATTGCATCCACCAGAAAACCCTCGATTGTGAACAGAGTTGTCGACAACAATCACTTCCCAATCTTTGCGCTTTGGCAAAGACTGCACCAATATTTTGCCGTACCTTCCGCTGTTGTACTCAACAATAATGATTGAAAGATTAATGATTGGTTTTCGCATAAATCTTTTGAAATATTTTTGCCGCTAATCCCTGGGCAGATCCTACCATAACAACAAGATCTGTGGCGAACTGCATACAGGGTAAAAGATATATCGCTGAAAACGAACGAAGATATTTTTGATTTTTTGCCCAAGTCCAAAATGTATAAAGAAACATAACGAATAAGAAAAGTGGAAAAACTACCATAGCCAAACCAATAAAAACACCCCATCGAAGAAAAATAAACATAACTTTTGGCCGGATAATTCCAGCAAAACAATCTCCATACGCAAACCGCCAAACTTGCGTAAGAAATGTAATCCATGTTTTTGGCGGCAACCATCGAACAATAGCATCTTTTTCAAAACAGATCTTTGCTCCAATGTATTGAAGCTTTTTTGCAAAAGCATAATCTTCGTTGTCGCCCAACCGTTCATCAAAGCCTCCCGCTTTTTCCCAAATTGTTTTTTTCAAAGCCATAGAACGGGTAGCCGGAAGAAAAAGGTTTGGGTTAATATGATCCGGCATCACCAACATGTATGCAGAAGCACCTTTTTCAAAATTTGTTTGTGCTTGAGGCGTATAGTACCCAGAGACAACATCGCAGTTGTTTGCGATAAGACGTTTTGTTATCCTATCTAGCCATTCGGGTGTTGGCGCGCATCCCGCGTCGGTGATTGCAATGATGGAAGATTTCGCAGTAAAAATTGCCGCATTTCTTCCTACAGATCTGTTTCCTTTGTGTTCAAACCATTGAAAAGGAAAGGTTGGTTTCCAAGATGATAGTAATTGATGTGTTTGATCTGTCGATCCGCCGTCAACAATAATGACATCATCTGGTTTTCGTGTTTGTTTTTCCAACGCCGAAAAAAGGCTCGGCAATGTACGTTCTTCATTCAACACCGTAACAATAATCGTTACTTTTTCCATACATCCTCATACATATCGGCGACTTTGGACCAACGTTGGTGTAATGCCCAACGCTGTGCTTTTTTGATAAATCTTTTTTCTTTTTCGGTATGTTTACGTATATCTACTAAACCTTTTACCAAGTCTTTAGGATCATGAAACATATGCATACAATCCGCGGTAGGAAAGGACCGCAAGTAATCGTGTTTAATTGCGGTGTCCCATTGCGCGAACACGAGCCTGCCAATTTGTTGAGCCTCGATCATGGACAGATATCTCGAGACAAAGGCATACCGATGTCGACCAAGTTCTTTTTCGGGATGCAAAGTTTCTCCTTGGTATGTGATAAAAGGTGAGTCATAGATCAATGCAAGCACCTCGTTTTTCAATGGACCTTCACCAAAAATATCCAATGTATACTTCCCTTTTAAAAACTGCACTGCGCGAATATACGCAAGAATACCGGTGTCCTCACCAAGTCTGCCGATAAACACGATTGAGTTTGGTTTTACCTGACGCAATGATGCGGGAGAACACGTTGCCGCGCCATAACTGGCACCATTCGGATTTGCGTGGTACCACTTGCGCATCCAATCTCCAATACAGATTGTTTTGCGAGAAAGAAACTCACTCATTTTTCTTGAAAGAATTGCGCCTAAATGCGGTTCATTTGCTCCTTCATATCCGTGAAAGGTTGTATACGTACTTTTGTTAAGAAATAAAAAACGGAAGGGCCAATACCACCACATCACATCGTGTGCATGAACAATATTAGATAACATCAACAGCGAAATATGCCGATACATCCATGTCCATATTGTCCACTTGTTTTTCAAAGACGCTTGAGGAATGCGGAAAATATGTATACCATATTGCTCCTCAAGTAATGGAAGGCTAGAGTCGTGTTGCTCCGTAATGATTGTGATTTCGTATCCTCTTTTCAATAACTCCATCGACAACTGCAGAACATGCGTCTCAACCCCCCCAATGTGAGGCCAAAATAGTCTGCACAAAAAAAGCAGTTTGTGTTTTGTAATCGATCTGTAAGGTTGGTGTGGCATTATGGCGTTCATGCGTTACTTTCAAAAGATTTTCATCGTCTATTGTACTGTATTCGCGCTTGTACTTTTATTTCCAGCTCAAGCGCGAGCAGACGTAATATTTCAAGACACCTTTAATCGTGACAATCTTACAGATTGGACTGTAGCTCGTAATTTTCAATGGGGGAATCCAGCACAACCGTGTTTAAACAATGGTCAGCTGGCAAGTTGGCAGATTTTATTGCAACGCCTGGGGATTATTATTTACGGCCCTGGATGTTTTACAGAAATTGTAGCAAATGCCTTTGCGTTACCTACCAACACCTCGTACGCGTATTCATTTGACATCACCATGCCGGAATCAGCAAACATGGACCGAAACTATACCATGCGCTTTGTCGATACTTCAAATAATCTCGCAATAAAAATTCTGGGAAACGCCATTTTTCTTGAAAAGGCCGCGTTGAGTCAGGGTTGGTCTGTCCCTGGATCATTTGCTCATTACCCTTTCCAAGCAGACCACACATATCATATTCGCAACGAGGTTCGTATCGATCACTCAATCAAGGTATATATTGATGGCGAACTCGTATTAAACTTCTTGGATACCCCACCGTACTTGGATGGAGGCACTGTGGGATTTCGAGCAAGCGTTGGTTCGATTCCAAACTCAATTACATGGTTTGATAATGTCGTTGTGGAAACGATTGATGTTATTTCCCCGCTCAATGTTCCATATCTTTCGCAACTGGATCCTCGATGGATGAGTACGACATACGATTCTGCAAAAACTTGGAGTACCGTACCAACCATTGGTCGATGGGGGTGCGTTTTAACAGATGCAGTCATGATTTTGCAGTACCACAACATCACAACTTTGCCAAACGGCCTCCCCATTGATCCTCAAACATTGAATGATTGGCTTCTCTCTCAACCAGACGGATATCTCGGCCAAGGGTATGTGAACTGGGTTGCCTTAACACGAATTGCACAATTATTTCATACAACACATGTGGATACTCCGTCTCTTGAATATCTTCGAGGCAGTGCAGACATGAATATATTAAAAGAAGAGATTGATAAAAAGAGGCCAATGATCCTTGATCTCGGCGGACATTTTGTTGTCGGTCGTGGGGCTACCCAAAATAATGCTGGTCTTATTATCAACGACCCATTCGATCAAGTGAAAAGCACGGTTCTGGCACAAAATATTCGTGGCTCACGCCTATTCAAGCCATCATTTACCGACCTTAGTTATCTTGTTATCCCAGTAAGTGCTGGCTTAGATGTTGTCGTTGAACACGACGGTCAACAAATACTCCCAGTGATTGAAGGGCCAATTACTCCGGATGGAGAAAACGAGATTGCGCCAAATCCTTTACCTCTTATCGAGATTCCAAAGCCCACGAATGGGCAGTACACTGTGCGAATAAAAAACAACTCGTCTACTCAAACTACCCAATCGATCTTTGCATATAGTGGCGAAGGCGATCTTTTCCCTTTAAGCATTGATGTGCAAAAAAGTTCAGCAGAGCAGGTGTTTGTTATAGAGTATGAAAAAGATGGAGAGGTTACGGTTCATCGTGTCATAACTCCCTCAACGCTTGTTCAAGACATTCAATCTCTTCGCCAATCCAATGAAATTACCAGAGCCTATCCGTATTACACACTTCTCCATACCGCCGAACATATCGTTGAGACAACTAATCACGATCAAGTGAGATATATCCATCTTTTTGAGTACTACCTCAATAAATTCACGCCATATATTTCAGATCAGGGGAAAAAGATACTTGAGGAGGATATTTCGGTAATTCGGGGAATGTAAATAAAGTTTGAATGCGTAGTCGAGTTACTCTAACTCAACTGTTTCGCTATTTTTTTCTGCACTTTCTCAAGTTCTTTAATGTGCTTTTCTGGAAGCAAATGCTCTGGCAAAGTTCCTCCAATGTTTTTGATAGTTTGTCGAACCTTTCCCCCAATCATGTTATGAACTTGTGAAGCGTGAATGTTTCCATGAATGTTGTCTCTCTTTAATTTCTCATCAGTTTGCGTAATACGGAATAAGTTTGCAGCAAGTTCCGTCGCTCCAGCTCTATCAAGTAGCTCACCTTTCTTAATTTCCTTCTTACGTTCAATTTCTGAAAGAGAAATTCCATATAAACCTCTATAGCCAGCATCGTTAAACTTTCCGAATTGAGTGACTCCAGCACTTTTCGCTGTTTGAAAAAGTTTCTTGTTATGCTGAGTGACTTCATGCCTAATAAATATTCTTTTGCCATCATCTGCTAATTGTTCGAACACTTCTTGCTTTCTCGTTTGTATAGCAAAATATGTCTGAGCCTTTGCAATCTGAGGTTTTTTTGGATCACCGTTTTGCGCAATCAAATAGCACGCATATCGATCAATTTGCCAATCTTTTACTTGTCTTACTGTATTTGACCCTACAACAACCATTTTCGTAACCTCACGAAAATGGTTTGTGGGGAGCTCACTGCTAGTTACACAAGCTTGCAGCGCTTTTTTGACAACATCTTCAAAGTTTTCCCATCTAGTGTAGCCAAGAGGATTCATTATTTCTCGAGCAGTCCAAAATTCAACACCGTTCTCATCGACTTTCTTCAAGCTTTCAAAGTCTTTATTTTGAGATGCGATTGGTATTACGCTCGTCATATATCTTCCTCTGTGGCTCCTGCTGGATTCGAACCAGCGACCTCTTCAATGTGAATGAAGCGCTCTAACCAACTGAGCTAAGAAGCCTTTTGCGTTGTGTTTCTGATGAGGCAATTCGGCCTCTTGCGCAATGCCCCACATCTTATCATATAATAGACTGTCATATGGCAAGTTTCTTTGAATCAATTGGTGAGTTTTTCCTCGAGATAACGCAGTCTATAGTCATTGTGATTTCTATCTTGCTCATTGTGTATCTCTTTTTTGCCCAACCGCACCAGGTGAACGGGCTCTCCATGTATCCGATGTTTGATAATGGCGATTATTTGCTTACAGACAAGATTAGCTATCGCACTGGAAAACCAAAACGTGGCGATGTTGTTGTATTCAAAGCTCCGGAATCCGCACAATGTCCTACCGGAACAGGATGTGATTTTATCAAACGCATGATTGGTCTTCCCGGTGAAACTGTTGAGGTAAAAGAAAATGGATTCTTCATCAATGGCGAAAAGCTTGACGAGCCATACCTCTCGGCAGAGAACCAGACACTTGCCGGAGTATTCATTTCTCGCGGACCTATCGTTTTAGGACCAGATGAATATTTTGTATCGGGAGATAATCGTCCTCACTCAAGCGACTCCCGATCGTGGGGGCCAATTACATCAAAAGAAATCGTCGGTAAAGCATTTTTCCGTTATTGGCCACTAAAAAATGCAGGTTTATTGGTAAAGGCTCACTACGCTTTTTAAATTCAGAAGTTTTATTCGGTAAGTTTCAACAGAAGATCAAGTTTAGCTTGTGTTTTTTCGGGGTCGCCTTTGAGGGCAATAATGACTTTCGTTTCGCGTTTAGACCTCGTCAACTTCACTTTTGAATTGTCACCAAACGTTTTCTGCAGTTTTTCTTCCCAGTCATCAATCTGCTTACTCACAAGAAACGGTTTGTGTCCGGGAGCCGGCAAGTCATTGTTAAAACCAGACTTCGCTTTCATACGCCGGGCTAAATCCTCTGCGCGCCGCACCGATCCGTTTTCCTTCATAATGATTTTGTATGCCTCAACCATGAGGCGCGGATCTTCAATACTTGCCAGCGCCCGCGCGTGACCCTCGCTGATCATCCCGCCAATCAATCCATCCTGAAGAGCAGCGGGCAAGCGCAACAGACGAATAGAGTTGGAAACATACGGCAACGATTTGCCGATGCGTTCTGCGATGTCAGTTGTAGATAAGTTGTAATCTCGTTGCAGTCGGTCAAACGCTTGCGCTCGATCGAGTGGGTTTAAGTCAACGCGTTGGACATTCTCGATAATGGCCATTTCCAACATCTCGGAAGGCGTGGTTTCTTTGATGATCGCCGGAACGGTTTCTAATCCGGCAAGTTTGGCCGCGCGCCACCGTCTTTCACCGGCAATAATTTGGTATCCTGCAGGAGTATGCGCGATAACCAAGGGCTCTAAAATACCATACCGTTTAATCGAACTCACCAATTCTGTTAATTCTTCCGCAATAATCGTTCCGCGCGGTTGAAGTGGATTTGGCTGTAGATGATCTACAGGGATATTTTGGACAGTTTGCTGGGTGTTTTTGCCTTGAGTTGGCATATGATTATTTCTGGAACACATTGACTACGGTTTTGCCGAAGCGTTTACTAAACGTCACAATACCATCAAGCATCGAGAAGATTGTGTGATCGCGTCCTACTTTTACGTTTTTTCCTGGTTTATACACCAAACCGCGCTGACGAATGATAATTTGCCCTACATGAATCTTTTCACCACCAAATTTTTTAACACCCAAGCGTTTGCCTGGTCGTGGTTGACCTTGTCGTGTTGCTCCACCCGCTTTAACGTGTGCCATAGCCTGTTACTCCTTCAACCGATACACATACACCGCCCGTTGAACTGGCGCGTGCAACTTTGTATAGATGTACGGACCATTTTCACGAGTATAGCCGAGTGATTCTAGCCTGTCAATCACAGACTGCACTGTTTTCACGCTTTTTCCAAGAGTGACCACGGGAAAAACTATAGCCACTTTTCCGCCTGTTTTTAAGATCAATTTCCATTGTTTGAACGCACCAATATACATTTTTTCCAGACCTTTGAGAATGTTATCGACGTTTGCTGGAGTAGGATTTGGCTTTCCTAGGAAAGGTTCCGTGACAATGCAGTCAACTTTATTTCCAACTTCCTGTAGCGATACTTGGGTTGCATCTTGAATACTCAATCGAGCTGGTTCCGGAACCCCGTACTCTTTCACTACCCATTGAAGATTTTGCCCAGCGCCATGTACGGCTTCATGATCAAGATCGCTACCCATGACCGTTACACCAACCATCAAACCTTCCATGAGAATTGTTCCTGTTCCGCAAAATGGATCAAACACTGTTATTGATTTTGGATCATTTTCACCAACAGCCAAGTTTATCATTGTTCTCGCGAGTTTTGGCGGAATCATGCCTTTTTTCTTGTCGCGATACGGCTTGTCCATGTCGCGATGACTCCAGTTGTGCACGTCTTGCACCGCAACTGTTTTAGCAAGCACCGTTTTTGTAACAAGGTGAATAACGTGGTACTCGGTAACTTTACCTTCAAGCAATAGCCCCGCTTCGGCGCCTTCGCGTGAAGTTTCAATATACCGAACAGAAAGATCTTTTGATGTAAGAAGTCTTTTAATGGTCTTATGTGAAATCGCGTCGAGATGATTTCGATTATGTTCGGCAAGGACAAATGTTCGGCGTGTTTTTGCATTGCCGTCGTTGTCTATTTGGTTGGCGATTTCTTTTTCGATTTCTTCAGTATTGATGGTTTCAAGGTCAGCAAGCAAAACTGCAATCTTTACGGTTCCACCCAAAACGTTCATGAGATCGGAAGGAGAAATGGACTCGGGAAGGTCAACAGAAACAATTGCTGGGGTGACAACTTCGATTAAAGATGTAACGCCAAATCTTTGCAATACTATCTCAATCTCTGCCTGAGAAAGATCGTGCTGTCGACCGAGGAAAAAAAGATGTGTCATATCTCTGCCTTACTTGGCGGAGATGGCATCAATGTGGAGTACCGTCTCTGCTTGGCGATGTCCGTGAACCTTGCGTTGTTTGGACTTTGCCTTATAGGTTGCTACGCGAATCTTGTCGCCTTTTTCATGTTTGAAAACAGTCGCTTTTATCTTTGCATCAGCTAATATTGGAGTTCCAATTTGAACGTTGTCACCATCAACAACCATCAACACGTCAGATAAAACGATCGCAGCCTTCTCATCTTGAGGCATACGGTCAACGGTGAGATCCATGCCTTCCTCAACACGGAACTGCTTACCTTGAAGTTTTACAATGGCGTATTTCATCATTCGGGCATTGTATCAGACGAAAGAACGTATTTCAACCAGATGACGCCTGGGATTGGCCCGATATGCGCTGGCGATCAATCCAAACGTGAAAAATATAGAAATAATTGAGCTACCACCGAGTGATATCAGAGGTAAAGTAATACCAGTGATGGGCAGAAGACCAAGATTCATCCCGATATTCATTCCTGTTTGAACAAACAGCGTACCGATCATGGTGAGGGTAAATCCTTTGCCAACAGGATCAACTATTTTCATACTCATCCAGAGCAACACGGCGAAAAGGAGCATATACAGAAAAAGGAGGAGAACGATACCAACAAGCCCGAGTTCTTCGGCGTACGAAGCAAACATAAAGTCGGTTTGGCGCTCTGGTAAAAAACGCAAAGAGGATTCGGTTCCATGACCCAAACCGCGGCCAACGATCTTCCCAGAACCAATCGCTATGATCGATTGATTTGTATGATAATCCCTCCCTAAAACGTCCTCTGTTGGAGATAAAAAGGAAAGAATGCGTTGCTTTTGATAGTCGCGAAGCACCAACGACCAACTGATTGCTCCTATACATAGTCCCAAGGTTGTCAATCCAAAAAGAATTTTCAGTTGAATTTGAGAGAAATAAAGAGATAGCGTAAAGGCTGAGATCAACACTAAGGTTGTTCCTAAGTCAGGTTGAGCAAAGACTAAGAATATCGGCAAGGCTGCCAACATAATTCGCGCGAGTTTTTTTGATTGCTTTTTTTGCCTTAACAAAACACACAGATATAACGCGAGCAATGGTTTTGTCACTTGCGATGGCTGAAACTGCGCCGATCCAAACGAAACCCATCGTGTAGATCCTTTTGTCGTTTTACCCAAAACTAATGTCACGATGAGTGCAACGCAAACCAAAACAAATAATGGAACGCTCAATCCCTTCCATATCGAGAAAGGAATAGAAAAGGCAAAAACGTATACTCCTGCTCCAACGAGAAATGCAAAAA
>CAYILC010000020.1:0-14109 GCA_964364145.1 uncultured Pseudomonadales bacterium | reverse complement strand
TCATCACTTTTGGCTGTCTCACAAGAATCAGCAGATCATTCCAGAGCGACCGTTGTCTAGCATACTGCGCATCCATGTGTGCGCGCATATTAAAGGGAATCTCATTTCGACCCGAGGTTTGCCAAGGGCCAGTGATTCCCGGCTTGGCAACAAGAATGGCTGAAATCAATTTCTTCGTTTCCGGATATTTTCGTTGCTGTTCCTCAAGCTCTTGTTCTACGTAAGCCCGAGGACCAACCATACTCATCTCATTACGAAAAACGTTGTAGAGTTGCGGAAACTCGTCAATGGTTAACGACCGCAAAATCTTGCCCAAACGCGTAATACGAGGATCGTTTTTGAGCTTCCAATCACCTCTTTTGAACTCTGCTAAAAGTCTGTGATTTTTTCGATGTAAAATCTCGTCCGCATCTTCTACCATCGAACGGAATTTATATAAGTAAATCGTTTTTCCATACTGTCCAACACGCCGATGTGTAAAAATAATGGGACCTTCGGAGTCGAGCATGATCAAGATGGGAACAATAATCCAAACCGGCAAAAACACGACTGTGAGAATACTCGCAATAACAAGATCCATCATACGTTTCTGTGTTTCGTATTGCATATGGTTTAGAGATAGGTTTTCCTGTTTTCGTTCTTGAGTTTTTCAACAATCTTTTTCACGTCTTGCGAGCGATCTTTTGGTGCAATCATCAGGATTTCCGGCGTGTCGATAATAATCATGTTTTCTACATCTACAAGTGCGATCAATCGACCATTTACGTTGACCAGGTTGTGATGTGATCCATGCTGAATGAGCTCACCTTCTTTTTCTTCTCTAAGCACCACATTTCCTTGTCCATCTTTTGCAGACAGGTCATATACAACTTTCCAATCTCCAATATCGTTCCATCCAAAGTTCCCAGGAATGATCACGAGGTTTTCCGCTTTCTCACTGATCGCATAGTCTATGGAAATACTCTCCACAGAGTCATACGCTTTTTCTAGTGCGCTTTTCCAGGTGTCTTTTCCAATATATTTGCGCAACTCGTCAAGAACATCAGCAGTTTTTGGAGCATGCTTTAGGAAAGCGGCTGTAATCGCTTTACACGACCACACATAGTTATTGGCATTCCAAAAGTATGTTCCAATTTTCAAAAATGCTTTTGCGGTTTCTTCGTTTGGTTTCTCGGTAAAGTTATCCACTTGGAAAACCGGAAGACCTTGTGTTTGACGAAGCTTTTTACCACTCTTAATGTACCCTAGGCCTGTATGGGGGAACGTCGGTGAGATGCCAACGGTCACCATAATATTCGGATCTGTCGCATTTTCAGCGGCTACCTGCATAACCCGCTTAAACTCCTCAATGTCTGTGACAATATGATCCGACGCAAAGTTCATCACAACCGCGTCCGGATCTCGCTCTTGAATGACCAAGGCTCCCACAGCCAGCGCCATTGCTGTTTCGCGCTTTCTTGGCTCGCACAAAATGTGATCTTTTGAAACTTCTGGAAGTTCGCGTTCAACATCCTGTAGTTGGGTGATATTTGTAATCACATAAACATGATTCCAATCGACAAGTGTGCAAACACGTTCGGCCGTAGCGCGCAGTAATGTTTTATCTTGACCTAACTTCAAAAACTGTTTGGGTGTTTTCTCGCGTGATTTTGGCCACAATCGAGTTCCGCCGCCGCCTGCCAAGATGAGAGCATAGACGTGTTTGTTGTTGTTCATACTATGCTTCTCCATTGTTGTTTCCACTTTGCTTGATTAAATTGGTGCGCATGGTGCTGAATATTCTCTGTATTCCAAAGCTGTTGCTCAACTCGAACAATAGCCTGAACTACTGCGTCAACATGTTGGTCTGTAAAAACGACTCCTGTTACGTTAGGGAGAACGAGTTCTGTGTGTCCACTGCCAGAGAAGGTGACTGTGGGTTTCCCCATTGTCATCGCTTCCAGAACCGTGAGACCAAAGTCCTCCTCCCCTGGGAACAAAAGTCCGGTGCATTGCTGATAGTACTCAACAAGGTGATCATCTGTCAAATATCCTATAAAAGCGATATGTGGAGAATTTCCCGCTAGCTGGCGCAAATGATCCTCGTCCGAACCCGTTCCAACAATCACCAAGTTCCTTTTGAGTTTGTTACATGCCTCAATTGCCAAGTCTATTCTTTTGTATGGTACCAGTCTTGCCACGCACAAATAGAACGATGAAAAAGGGAAATTATGCCGATGAATATGCTGATGTGTCCTTGCGTTTGTATTGAAAAGTTTTGTGTTCAGAGGGGGGTAAATCACCGGACCAATTTTTCTTTTATAATATCGCTGCGCTCGTTGTTTTACTGCTTGAGATATTGGAATAATAAGATCTGGCCTTTGTGCTGCTGCATAGTCCCACCATCGCAAATAACTTATGGCAAGCCGATGCAGTGGAAGGAAGACTCGATGCCATCCCGCATAGAAATCGCGTTCGTACTCTTGCGACTTGTTCCATAGATAACGTGTTGGTGTTAACAAATAACACGCGTGTTTTGTTCCAGGTTTGGTGATAATACCTTTTCCTGCTTCGCTTGTTACCGAGATCACCAACTCATATTGAGAAAAATCAAATGACTCAAATGCCAAAGGCATGAATAGACCAAGGTACTGGTGTCGGGATCTTAACCACGAAAAACGCTGTAAGAAGGAGGGAATAACTTTCCAGTCTTTTGCCCATGAAGCTCCCTTGGGATCAAAAACAGAAGTATAGAGCGGCGCATCGGGATATAGTTCGTGAAGATTGAGCAACACGCGCTCGGCCCCTCCAAAGGTGTTGACGCGATCGTAGACAATAGCAACGCGAGGATTATTCATAGGTTATGGCAACACTTCTAATGATTCGTATGTTTGAAGCGTTTTGTTGGCCATGTTTTGCCAGCTATAGTTTTTCACCATACGTTGAGCTACTTCTTTCAATTGTGTTTGGATCTCTTTATGATTCATCGCTGTTGTGATTGCACGAATCGCAGTCGATGGATCATTGGGATTGATATATGTTGCACCGTCACCATAGACTTCATGAAACACCGGGATGTCCGAGGCAAACACCAACACTCCGCACGCCAAGGCCTCGAGTCCTGGCAATCCAAATCCCTCCGAGAACGAAGGCGTTACAAATGCCACAGCCCCGCGATACAACTCGGCAACCTTTTTATCCTCGAGCATTGTTTCTATATGCACCCGATCCTGCAGAGAGCGTTTGTGCACTTCTTTCATAAACGCATCGTGGAACACCGACCGACCAGAAACAACTACTAGATGAAACTGTTGCATTCCAACCAGCACGTCCAAGATATACGACACGTTTTTGTGTGGATACAGACTTCCTGTATATATAAGGTATTGATATGGCCGCTTTGTTTTGGATCCTTTCACGGTATACGCTTCAACAACGCCTTCTGGTGTTACCACCACACGTTGTTTCTTTGCGTGTTTGAGCACAATACGCTTAACATGTTCTGTTGGTACAAACACCGCGCGCGCTCCACGAATCGCTGTCTCGGAGATAAACTTATATGCATGATATTTCAGAAGATACATCCCTGGGGATAACGTGGTGGCATTTTTTTCTCGACGTTCATGCCATAACAAGTCATGAATCGTCACCACGTACGGTTTGCTATAAGCCAGAGGAATATTGAAATGCGGCACGTGCAAGAGATCAAGGTTTGCCGCATCAAAGATGTGTGGAAGTTTGAGTTGTTCGGCAAAGGTGTAGTGCTGAATGGGGGTATACACAATTTTGACGTTGCGTGCACGCTCAAGCCAGGGGAGTTGTCCTTTTTCAAACAAAAAAACAACCCACTGATGACTGGTTTTCTGACAAGTGAGATAGCGCAGCAACTCCTCGGTATACCGCCCAATACCGCCGTTCTTGAGACCTGCTAGGCGTGCATCAATACCGATTCGCATGGGTTATTTTTGTGCGACATCGAGCTGACGATTGAGTCGCTTTATCTTTTTCCAACGCATGATATTACCCACTGCAGCAAACACAAAGAACAGTACCGCAATCGCGTACGACACCGTTGGAATCCAACTTAAGATCTCCGGATTCAAACCCGAGGTTCCGTTACCATATACTGTTCGAAACAAAATCTCCGGCAAAAACACCGCGGTCAACACGGCGATGAACGAAACTTGGATCGACTCAATCGGAAAAATCATTTTATCCTGACGCAACTGGTCAATCTTGAACTGAAGATCAGCCTTTGTGAGCGTCATTGTTTTTAGTGCTGGCATGGTGAACCCCTTTCATATGTTGTATAACGTGTATTCCTACAAACACCACTCGCCGAACCCAACGCGGATATCGAACAAGATAGTGCTTCTCATAGAATTGTATCATGGTCTGGAAAAAATGCGTATGCGCGCGATGTTTTGTCGTGTAACCATGTTTTTCTCCGTCCTCCTCGCCATCTTCCGATGTTTCTTTGTGAATGCCAGATTTGTTTTTATGATGAAGCACTCGTGTTGTTGGGTTGTATACCACACGCCAGCCCGCTTCTTTAAATCGTAAACACCAATCGAGGTCTTCCGCATACATAAAGAAACGATCATCAAGTAATCCCACTTTTTTGAGTGCGCTAGATCGCACAATCACCGCCGCACAGCTACATGCATCGACATCGTGAATGGTGGAAAGATCCTTCCATGTTTGATGGTATCCGCCAAAAATTCTATTCAATAGCGGTAAGGCGCCAAACACCTTTTCACACCCGGAAAAATAGGTGAGTGCGTTCCATGGTGTTGGAAATCCGCGGTGACTTGCCATGTCGATAGTGCCATCTGGTAGCATCAGACGCGGCGTCACCATAGCCACATTCGCGTGTGTGTCCATATATTCGACCAATGGCTCAAGTGTGCTGTTCGCCAATAATTCTGCGTCCGAGTTTAACAACATCACATACTGTCCTTTTGCCCTTTGCATACCGATATTGTTTCCGCCGGCAAATCCAAGGTTGTTTTTATTTCGAATAAGCGTGACAGACGGAAATTTGTGTTTGACTATCTCTGGTGAACCGTCGGTCGAAGCGTTGTCCACAACAATGATTTCCCAGTCTTTTTCTGCTACCAAGGCTACTGACTTGAGTGCTTTAATCAAATACTCTTTGGTGTTATAGCTAAGAATTACAATGCTGATTTTTGTCATAATATTTTTCACAATACTAAATAGCGTTCTCATCACCTCTACTTAATTGTTTCGTTAATTTCCGAGACGATACTCTTCTTTTTGCTTTTGTAATATCATCACCTGGCGGTAAATGCTCAGGCATCGTACCACCAAGCTCTTGTATCGTTTGACGAACTTTACGGCCGACTTCAAAGTGTGTTTGGTTTGCTCTCGCTTCTCCCTGAATTTGCTCGCGTCGTATCTTTGCGTCTGTCTGTGTCGCACGAAACAAGTTTGCTGCTAATTCCTCGCTTCCCATGTGATCGAGTATTTTATATGTCGACTTCAATCTTTTTTTTGCTTTTATATCCTGCATACCTAAACCACCATATAATCCCATATAGCCGTAATTAGTGAATCGCCCATAATTGGTCACTCCCGCTTGACTCGCTGCTTCCGCTAAATGCTTATTATGCGCTGTCATTTCTTCTCGTAGAAATACGCGTTTTTGATCTTCAATACGCTGATCATGGACTTCTTGCCTACGGGTTTGTATAGCAAAATATGTTTGACCTATAGCGACAATTTCTTTCGATGGGTCTGCGTTCTGCATAATGAGATAACACGCATATCTTGATAGATAGGTGTCTTTAATTTCTCTTGATGCAGTTTTACCCACTTCGATCATATCGGTAACGTCAACGAAATGTTCGCGGATTGACTGGTCGCTATTTTTACACGATTCCTTGCCTTTTTTTATTACCATTTCAAAATTGCGATAATCGGCATACTCCAATATTTTTGCAAGTTGGCGGGCCGACCAACACTCTGACTGATATTCGTTAATCTTTTTAATTTCTTCGAATATTGTTATTGGATTATTAGTCATATGCACATAAGCTCCTTCCAATCTATTCATTGTTTATTGACTTTCCCACTTCAGAGTAAATTCTGTCGAGTTTTGCAGAGATATTTTTCCAGTTATACTTTTTGAATACAAGCTCCATCCCGTTTTTGCCCAATCGTTTTTGTAAAGCTGGGTCTTGAAGTACGCGAACGGTATTTTGTGCAAGTTCTTCTGCCGAGTTGGCAATAATAACATGTTTTCCCTGCTCAATATCCAGTCCTTCCACCGCCAAATGTGTCGCAACCACTGGTGTACTGGTTGCCAGTGCTTCCAAAACCTTGAAGCGTGTCCCCTTTCCGCTAAAGATCGGTGCCAATAAGACGTGCGCAGTCGCGTAGGCCTCACGAATATCCTCAACGCGCCCACTCACCACAATATGATCGTCCTGTTTTGCGAGTCGGTAAATCTCATCGGTAGGTGAACTCCCAACAATGTGGAGTTGTGCAGTTGGAAGTTTAGAAGAGATAAGAGGCCATACTTTTTGAATAAGATACCGAACAGCCTCAACGTTTGGCAACCATTTAAAGGTACCAACAAACAACACCGTTGGATTTTTAGGAAGTTTCTTTTTTGTCTGCTGAAAATACTCAACATCCACGCCATTCTCAACCACGTCGATTCTTTTAATCTTAAGATTTTTTGCGGTTTCTTCCAGGAATGTTTTATCTTCCGCACTCATGACCACAAGACGTGAACATGTACGCCAAAAAAATTCTTCCCATGAACGAATTTTGTGGATATCGATATAAAAAAATGGCTTAAGGAACCAAAACTTTGATGAATGCGCATAACTTAAATAGCCAAGATACTCGATTGTTTGTTCAACCAACAACACCGGAATTGTGGTTTCTGGAATGTTGGGCATCATGTAAAACGTTTCGGCGTGGATGAGATCGTATTGTCCCGACTGAAGTTCTTTTTTCACCGCATCACGAACTTCACTTACCAAGTTGCGAATCACCAAAAATGGAAAGGAAGAAAATCCCGTGGTAATAATGTTTTTTACGGTGAATGGCTTTTCGCTGCGCTTAAACACCACAACCTTGGTGCAATATTTTTCCAACTCAGTAATATATGCCTGTTCTGTTTCGTCTTTAATCAGTGCAAACAACGTAATATCGTGCTTCTTGCTTAGGTTTTTGAGCAGGTTATATGTACGGATCTGTCCACCGGAAAGAAGCGGATACGGCAGATATGGCGTGAGCATTAAGACGCGCATCACTGCCTCTTTTTCTGCAGATCTATGATTGTGTATTTTGGAGTTGTTTCTAGGACAACGTACTGTTTCATGAGCATGCGCGTTTCATCGTCCATGGTTGTACTCACATAATATTGTGCGCCTTTATCGATCTTGTCTTGGATATCAAAACCAAGCGGCCAACCACGACGATTGGTTTGGAAAAGGAAGGCAGTGTCGCCATTATATGGAGCGATTACTTTTGCATCTGGTGGCAGGATCTTGTCTGCGGTTTTACCGGCCTCAACAATTTCCCAATGATTCACATTGAAGTATCCGCGCACTGTATACCAAGAAACAAACATGGAAAACAGTGCTAGACCAATAAGACCGAGAATAGTTGCAGGTCGTGAAAGATATTTTGGCTGTAAAAATAATAACCCCGCAACCCCACGCCCGATAGTGGCGCATAAAAATGGGAGAAACGCGATTTGGTAGTAATCATGTTGCACATTGCCACCTGCCATCACCACTGCGTATGCAACAAGGCACGCCCCCCAAATCCAGTAGAACAGAAGATCTTTTCCGCGCTTCATTAGTGCAAAGACGACCGGAACAACCAAACCAATTCCTAAGATCAAGGTTGCGATACGAACCTCAAATATCCAGTGGAAAAATGCGCCACTCAACCGAATGTTGTCTTTGTTAAACAGCCAATCGCTTGCGGGAATACCCTCCGGAAATTGGTGGATCCAGTTTCGCCACAACACCATCGGCGTTAAAGAAACTAATGCTAACACATACGGCTGCCACATGCGAAATGTTTTCCATCCCCACTTCTGCAAGAAAATATATGCAAATAGCGGAATGAAAAATAAGCCATATGGTTTGTGTAATAGTGCTTCGGCGAACGATAATGCGGCAACCCAAAAAAGCACCGACTTCTTGTTTTGAACCCAGTAACTTGCACTAGCTAACGCAACGGTTAAACACGCAATAAATGGCATATCCGGCAGAATTGTTCGTGAGTAATAGATCGAGTATGGAAGGAGGGCAAAAGCTAAGGAAGCTGCAACTGCTGCGGTTTTCCCGCTCCACAATCGAACCAACACATACAGCGCAAACAAAGCAATCAATGAGTACGCCACGCTCACCAATCGTCCAACGATGACTTCAAACGGTTGCAACTGAAAGACTTGAATGAGTACCGCAGTGATTGCGTTCATGAGTGGAAACTCCACCATACGATAGCCTTTGGGGTTATCCTTGCCGGACTGAATGTTGGAAAGATCCTGATAGGTAGGAACAAAAAGATTGATGCCGTTCTTCACAAACTCGCGCGTGACCGAAGCGGTATCGGCTTGGCGAAAGGAGTGCCAGTCTGCGATTGGGTTGGTGATGCGATACATGCGCACCGCCACCGCAAGCACAAGAATACTTGCAAGGATAAAGATCTCAAGGCGTTTTATACGTAGCTTCATAGAAGGGTCAAGGTGCATGCTTTTTGGGCTTTGCAACTGATTGTGTAGTAGGTTTTGCAAGAACATTTACAAGAACGGCGTTTGCATCTTGCTTTGGTAATGCGATTTTTGCATAGGCAAGAAGAACTCCGACCAATAACCAATATGTGAGAATAACTTTTGATGATACAAAGACGTCGATATATACAGCGTTCACCATGAGACCCGCTGTGGTTGCGGTAAGTACTGCCGAAAAAAGATAGAGGAAACCGTCTTTTGTGTCGCTGTATCGCTTCCAAAGATAGATCACCGCTATAACCATGGTTCCGTAGAACGTGATAAAACCAAGCGCTCCGGTTTCACCCAAGGTGCGAAGAAAATCGTTGTCTGTGGACTCTGCTTCGGTAAACTGGTCGTTGGTGTACTTGGTAAGTGTTGAGTAGCCGGATCCAAGCCACGGGTTGCGCAGAAAGCCGCGAATGGCGAATGGCCACAATGTATCGAGACGAATGGCCGCGGAAAGGCCAAGTCTGTGCGCGTTCTCGGAGAAAACGCGAGGAATTACAATTATCATTTCCTTTCCTTCAGCCGATCTTGTCGCAATTACCATAGCCGGAATGTTGTCATACACATCGGATGGCAAATCTTGCACTGGTTGTGTATCAGACTTATCTATCACGGCTGCTACCGCAGCAGCTTTCGCAACATCATCAATAGAAATACCATTCGCCGGTTCCTTAACAATAGGCCTTTGTGCTATTTGCTTTGCTTGTTCAACACTTTGTTGAAAGGCGAGATATGCAGAGTTATCTTGAAAAATCTGACCAAAACGTAATAATAAATCTCCAAAAAACACGAGGAAAATTGCGGTGACTCCGTACAGCACAATCGAGCGAGTAATCAGCCATATCCACCCTTTTCGTACTGCAAAAATGATCAAAAGAATGGTGAGCGCAAAGATATACGCCAGAAAAGATGACCGAGAGGAAGTCATCATAAGACCCCATAAAGAAACTAGAAATGTTGCACACAGTGCAATAAAGGTGATCCGCTTTCGCACAACTGTTGCCAACGCCACGATTATCGGGAGCGCCATGGTTAAATAGGCTGCATAATCATAGTGACCGCCAAAGGTTGACTGCACCCGAGCATGCTCGGTGAGATACAACCGCAAACCCTTGCTAAACTCGCGATTCATGGTGGAGTACACCGGCCAGTAGAGATATTTTTGACCGACACCATAGAGAGAAACCAACGCCGCGGTTACACAAAACACAATCAACAACTTACGAATGTGCTCTTTTTTCTTGAGCGCAGAGTAGGCGATAAAGAACAGCGAAAAATACTCAATTCTTCTGATGTAGTGCAGGAAAAGTTTTTCAATGTGCACAAACGACATTGGGACAGTATGTGTCCAGTAGATGGCAGAGAAACTCGAGGCCAAACCTACAAGTAAGTAGAGCGCAATCATTATGGTAAGCGGCGTATTCAGCGTGGCTTTCTTCCTCAATAGTTGTA
The DNA here is from genome assembly GCA_964364145.1 of uncultured Pseudomonadales bacterium. Lineage (GTDB taxonomy): Bacteria > Patescibacteriota > Microgenomatia > UBA1400 > UBA12028 > CAYILC01. The sequence goes on along the minus strand of CAYILC010000020.1, from coordinate 3,911 downwards.
TTCCCCAAACCACACTTGCACCGGCAATCAACAGATCGTCCAAGCGAAGACGAACAATATAGCCAGGTAAAATATCTGCAATCGGGATTTTGGGATACAGAGGGATAAACGCAAAAAGAAAGCCGACGATAAGAATCAGGGCGTGTTCATCGATCCATGACCACGCGCTTTTGAGCCTCGAAATATGTGTGCCTTGCAGATTCATCACGCATCAGTATACCAAAAAGAAGGATGCGCAACCACGAGCCTATCCAAAGCATTGCCTTGAGAACAGGAAGTTGAAAAGGAGGATAGTGTTTTTTCCAGTAGTAGATCAATCCTTCAATTTCTCCGATTTTTGCGCGGTGCGAGCTTCCCGTACTTTTGTTTTGATGATGAATGATCTTTGAACCGGGATAAAGACAGATGTGTTTGCCAGCAGAATGAACGCGTTTACACAACTCAACATCCTCGCCGTATAGCGTCATTGCACTGTCCCATCCACCAATCTTTTCATACAGTGTTTTGGAGATAAGCAGGGCCGTGCCGCCAATCCAACCGAGATGTTCTTGAAATCGCTTAAAAAACTCTGTGTCACGTTGTTGATACGGAATAAAAAACTTGGACAAAAATGGAAGGTCATCAATAAAAAACATCCACGCTGCCACATTCAGTAAATTTGGCAAAGACCCGCCTTGCGGCTGAATACTGCCGTTTGGGTTAAGCAGTTGACCAGTCATTGCGCCACAGGTTGGTAAAGAGCGCAAGTGCTCAATTAATAAATCTATTGCACCATCGTGGACTTTTGTATCCGGGTTGAGAAAAAACAATAACTCTCCGTGCGCTTTCTGTACTCCCAAAGCATTTGCGGCAGAAAATCCAAGAAGGTTTTCTGTTTTCAGTAAGACATCTTGCGGAAAACTTTTTTGTATCGCTTCGTACGATTGATCTTGTGAGGCATTTTCAACCACAATCACTTCATACGTATGTGTCTTTACTGTATCGTGGATAGCTTTGAGCGCAGCCAAGGTATAGTCACGCGTGTTGTAGGAAACAATGATAATGGAAAGATCCAGTTGATCCATAAGGCACCTATCACTTACATAAACAGTCGCGCACGACCAACGCGATAGTTCAATGTTTTTACCTTTCTCTCGCCAATTTGCTTTGCCGGAACACCACCCACAACCGTCATTGAAGGAACATCTTTTGTGACAACCGCTCCGGCACCCACAACTGCCCCTTTACCAATCGTCACGCCCGGCAAAATAATGGCGTTCGGGCCAATAAATACATAGTCCTCAATCTTTACTTGCGCGGATGAAAAACCAAAGTCCTCCGCATGAATGTTGTGTTCGGCATTGTAGATCATGACTTTTGATGCAATATCGACATGATTGCCGATGATGAGAGGCGCCCTTCCATCCAATATCACTTGATCGCCAATGGCCGTATCATTTCCAATCGTCACTCCGGAAGGATTATAAAACTTTGCAAACATGTAAATCGTTGAACCCTTCCCGATGGTCACACCAAATAATCGATAAAAAAATCGGCGCACCCAATGAAGCGGGACTACACCAACGCCGTACCATAAAAATCCAGTTACCAATTCAAGCCAATAGCTTTGCACACGAAACAGTATCTTGTTAAGGGCCTCTATCCAACTTAATTCCCTTCCCATGCGATCATGAAATGGAGAACTCATATGTTTTGTCCTTTCTTCGCGGTTTTTGCAGACCTTACAGAATCACCAATACCATGTAATACATCCAATACCAACCGCGCAGAGCTTTCCCAGCTAAACCTTTTCATATATTGTCGACCAGCTGCCACCTTCTCCTCGCGAACACTGCCACTCCATTCTATGGCTTCCTGAAGTCCGCGCGCAATATCATCTATTGAATACGGATCAACCAAAATTCCCCCAGGCCCAACCACCTCTGGTAAACTCGCTGTCTCTGACACAACAGGAATTGTTCCTGCCGCCATTGCTTCGAGTGGAGGGATGCCAAATCCCTCGTATAACCCAACCAGCACTGCACCTTTTGCTTTTGCGTATAATGCGAGTTTTTGCTCCTCTGTCACAAAACCCAAAACCTGAATACGCTTTTGAACAGGACTGTGTTGAACCACATGAAGAAACTCGTCTGCCAACCAGCCAATTTTTCCACCGATCACCAATCGCAAATTTTTATGAAGTGGTTTTGTTGCCACCAACTCGAAAGCTTTCACCAATCGAACCAAGTTTTTGCGCGGTTGAATTGTGCCTACATACACAATATATGGCTGGTGAACGTTGAGTGCTTCCAACACGCGCGTTGTTTGCGTGTCTGGATGTGAAACATCAAAACCAGGGTAGGCGACCGTGACTTGGTCAGCAGTAAGGTGATAGAACTCAAGAATATCGCGCTTTGATTGGTTTGAAATGGTAATAATATGTTGCGCTTGTTTGACGCTATACGCTGTCCAAGTTATCAGTTTCCATAGGTCGGTTTTTTTGAAAAACTCCGGGAACTTTAAAAAGGCAAGATCCATGATACAAATGACGCTTGGGAAAGGGTTGAAACGGGGCGCGTAGTGGCCCAAAGAGAAAAAAATATCATACGTTTTGCCTGTTAGTGCTCGAATATATAGCTCTAGTGGTAATCTCCATTGTGACCAGAAAAATGTTGGAGTAAGTATTTTGTACTGCCATCCTATTCGTTCGGCAGGCATGTCTTTCAGTGGTTTTGAGGCGAGATATATCGTAACCTCGTCATTCTGTGCTAACCTTTCCAACTCAACCAAAACACGATAGGCGTACTGATTGCTTCCTACGCGATGCGTAACATTTGCTTCGTATGCGTTAATTCCAATTCTCATACTGTTGCCTTTTGAACTTTCAGTTCATGCGCTTTTTTATACACTTCAATTGTTTGCTCAGCCACTTTATCCCACGATGAGAATAACTTGAGCCGCTGTTTTCCTTTCGCAATATACGACGCTCGATGTTTTATCGCAGTTTCTAGGCCCTCTTTTAGACTTTCAACTTCATGCGGATTGATTAGAACTACTGCATCCCCACCAATTTCCGGCATACTGGAAACATTCGATGTTACTACTGGAACATCGTGATAAAAACCGTCAAGAATCGGCAATCCAAACCCTTCATATAGTGATGGGTACGCCAACACCACAGCGCTTACGTACAATGCCGCAAGCTCCTTGTTTGAGACCGATCCAACAATATGCAGGCCATCTTCATTTTTGACCGCTTCCCAGCCAGCCGCTCCAGCCAACACCAAGTCATAGTCTTTCTTCAGCATACGCCAAGCAGAGATCAGTCTATGTACGTTTTTACGCGGCTCTAACGTGCCAACAAAAAAGATGTACGGTTTTGTGAATCCAAATCTGCTTAACAGTTCTTTTCTTCGTGGCGAGGTGAGATTCAGCCGCGCTTCTACAGGAATTGCTTCGTATACCACGTGAATGCGTTTCGGTTCGATCTGCAGTAACTCAATGATATCTTTCTTCGTTGATTCAGAAACAGCGATAATAGCTGTTGCTTCTTTTTTGAGATGTTTCCACGAACGTTCATGCATTGCGAGAACATAAGGATCGGCGGTTTTGGGAAAGCGAAGCATGGCAAGATCATGGATTGTGCTCACTAGCGCCGCATGATCGGTCGGCGGTTGGAGTTCCCAAGAGTGAAACACGTCAAGCTTTCCTAAAAACAATTCTGGAGAAAGGAGATGTAATCTATTCCACACAATATCCATAATTTTTACTGGATACGGGAGAATTTTGGAGGGAACATTTGGCAATTCATTGCGGATAAATGCGCGCAAGATGTTTTGCTGTCGGCCAGAAGCACCAATCAGCCGAAGAGCAACTTTTTCTTTTTGTTTATGCAGTGCACGAACAAGATTTGCTGTGTATCGGGATTCACC
>CAYILC010000019.1:0-14233 GCA_964364145.1 uncultured Pseudomonadales bacterium | reverse complement strand
TGGTGACTCGATTGAGATTTTAGCTGGATTGTTGGCGCGGCAATTTTCAGACATATTGATCAACGAGAAGAAACTCCGACCATTTTTCCCTTTGCTTGCCATGCTCGCCGTTGCACTCAGTCCGTGGTCAAATCACTTCTCACGCGTAGCATACGAAGCACATCTCGCTTTGGCTTTTTTCATGGCAGGATTAAACATGCTATTTTTTTCCAGAACTCAAAAAGGATTTCTTCGCATATCTGTTTGGACTGCGGTGTTTTGGTCACTCTCGATGGTCACATACCACAGTTATATTATCCTCATTCCGCTGATCACACTCGGAGTTCTTATTATTGATACATCAATCGTGAAAAAAACAAGTCGAAAGACAATGGTGATTTGTTCTGGAGTTTTTGCAATTGCTCTCGCAATCATGTTTTTTGGAGGAGTTTGGAGCGGAAATGCAAAGAAAAGTCAGGGCATCTCTCCATTCCATACCGACAGTCTTTGGCGCTCAATCACGATATATCGCAACGCTTTTCCCGGTCCATTATTATTGAAAAAGATTGTGTTCAATAAAACCAATGAGATGATTTCACGATTTGCGGGAAACTATGCCACCACGTTATCCGGTGCTTTTTTCTTTGTTGTTGGCTCCTCTCACCCCGACCACAATCCAGAGAACGTTCCCAATCTTCACCTGTACGCTTTTCCATTCATTCTTTTTGGTTTGTTTGCGCTATGGGAAAAACGACAACATCGAGAAGCGCGGTATCTTTTCTTGTGGATTGTTGCGGCACTTGCGGTCCCATCATTCACCATCAACCCTGAACATACCGTGCGCATCTCGCCAATCTTCCCCGTATTGGATCTACTCACGGCATTTGGAGTTCTTGCCGTTCTACAGCTCACTTCATCAATACCCACACGAAAAGTTCTAGCATTTTTTCTTGGCGTCATCGTATTAGTGAGTGCTCTGCGTTACCTCACTCAATATCTTGTGATCGCACAAACTCCAAATGTTTCGCATGAGAAATATACTCTACTTGCACACGCCATTCAAAAATATCGCACCGACACCAATGAAATAGTCACGCAATCACCGAGTTCATCGCCATATATTTGGTATCTTTTTGAGACCGCAATGGATCCACGTGTCTTTTGGCAAACCGTTGAACGATATCCGGAAACTGATGAATATTTCATCCATGTGCGTAAAGTTGGTAATGTCACGTTTGAGAGTATTCGCTGGGACGATATCTTCGAACGTGGGACAAAACATCCAGTTATCTTGATTTTTACACCATCTGAAACAACGCCGGATATGCGTATCAACGGCAAAATTAAACTCCTGGAAGAATTGAAAGATCGTTTTGGAAATATACAGTATGAAGTTTGGAGCGTGGTGTAATACGAGTTAAACGCGCAATGATCGTAGTTCAAACGCGAACTTCTTATACCCAATCAACAAGAATGTCGTTCCATATACCACTGCTCCCACCAGAACTCCAACCCCCAACCATATAAACGATCGCGACCATAGTTGAAGATTAAGTGCCAGCACAACGCCCATCACAATGCTCGCAACAACCTGTCTCCATATCTGTTCGATAAACTCAATACTGACGTGCTTTTTTACCAACGCAACGGTAATGAAAGAACTCAAGCCAATCACTGCCGATCCGATTGCCACGCCACTAAATCCAAAGAAATAAATCATAATTGGAGTTATCGTCCAGGTTAACGCTGTCCACATCATCATCAGTTTAAGCGTGAGATCAATCTTGCCAATTGCGTTTAAGGTATTGGTGAGAGGCGTGGAGATTGCGCTCATGGCGATCTCAAAACAGAAAAATGCGAGTGACAATAGTGCCGGCTGCCATTGATGATAGCGCGGAAAGACTATAGTGAGCGCAAACATCAATATAGAAAGACCAACAAGAACTGGGAAAATGAGTAACGAGATAAAGTACATCGCCTTTTCAATTGCTCTCTTGAGCCGTTCCGGATGTTCTTGTAATCGTGAAAACACCGGAAAAGTCACCGACATTACGCTGTTTACGCTGAATTGATACGGATACAGTGACATCTTCTTTGCCCAACTGATATACCCCATCTGCGTCGAAGGAAAAAACAATCCTAGCACCACCACAAATAAATCATCCTTTAACCTTGCAAGCATGTCATTGAGCTGAAACTTCGCACCAAACTTCAACAAGCCTTGAAATGCTTCTTTAGAAAAAGCTATACCGATTGGCCAAGTTTGGAGGAAATACATCGCAACAACGCCAACAATACTTCGTGCAAACACCGCGTACACATAACTTTGAACTCCCATTCCACGCACTGCGAGGGTTACCGCAATACTGTTAAATACTAGAGTTTCTAGTATCTGGGGAAAAGTAAGCTTTGCAAACTCAAGTTTTCGCTCCAGCAAAATGGATGGAATTGTTTTGAGCGACGCGAACACAAACGAACATGCGAGCGCAAATAATAGCCAAATTCCCGCATCGCCAACTTTGTTTTGCGCTTTTAATACTGGAGCAACTACCATCATGATTCCAACGATCAAAAAAGCAAGAATTTGCTGAACGGTAAATGTTGTTCGTAACTCTGCTGTTGTCGGTGCCTCTTTTTTTTGAACAAGTGCCGCCGCTAATCCGATATCAGACAAAAACGTGACCAGTCCTATAATTGAACTCACCACAAAGTACACGCCAAAGTCTGCAGGAGAAAGATATGCGCTTAAAATCAACCCCGCAACGATATTTATGCCATACAGCACAAACGTACGCAGTCCATAACTCATAACGCCGCGTATTGATTTACGCCGAATGTCTTCGATGTTGAGCATATCCAAGTACTCCAATAATAATTACTGCGCTCATACCAGAAACAATGTTTGTCCACGTTCGTAACGATGTATCCTCAAATTTCACACTAATAAGGTGTTCTCCTGCGCCCAATTGTACAGAGAAAAAGCCCGTTGTGTCATCAACTTTATGATCAACACGAATACCGTTATCGTACACAGTCCAGTTTGGGAACCACGCCATGCGCAGCAACAATGTATTTGGTTTTGTAAGTGTGAATTGTATCAATTTTTCCTGTGTTCTATCGACAAGAACTGTGATTTGTTGGTTCTTGCCGTCGAGAATCTCAAATGGTTGCTGGAATGGTTCTTGAATTTTTTTCATCCAGATCGGAATATAATCCGGAAGAATACTGCTCATTTGCGATTGAATGCGCTTTGGGTCGTCATAGTATTGATCATCAGGATTTTTCAATAGTTTAACTGGTTGGAAAAAGCGAAGATTTGTGATGAGCAGCAGTGCTATCGCTACAAACACAATGCCCTTTCTTGGAAAGGATTTCGGAATTGCATACACGGCCGCACCCGCTAGCAATGGTACGAGTACTGCTGCAACCGAGAGGAATCGCCATGGAAACTGAAAGTACACGAGAATTGGAATGCGATCCCAAATGAACTGGCTTTTAAAGATCGTCATAAATAACGAAAAACCAAGACTTACCGCAAGAAACCAGCATATGACGCGTTGATACCAAGTTTTTGCACGCAAACTCCAACCAACAATCCCAATCGCTGCCAAGACAACGTGAACCCAACCCAGATGAAACGATAGCCCATCTTCTATGCCTAAGATTGAGCCGCCAAACCCCCAATTTTCAATAAATAATTGGCGTATATATAAGAAATGATATTCATACGCACCGTATCCTCCTATAAGTTTATCCACTTGCGTCCATCCTTTTTCAAAAAATGACGGAAAAAGATAAAATGCCGCTAGTCCAACCGACAGGAAAATCGCCGAATGCATCCGAATAAGGTATGTTCGCTTCTTTACCTTCTTTGCAAATGATTGTACCAATGCAAAAAGATAGAGGAACGGAAAAAACATGAGCGTCATGAGATTGTGTGACGTAAAAAAGGCCATAAAAAATACAGAGGTAACCGCCGTCCAAAACCATGATTTTTCGCGTGAGATACGAATAAAACCGTACATGATGAATGGAACCAAGGAGATTGCAAAAAGTTCATTAAACGCACCACGCACAAAAAGATCGACGGCACGATATGGCATCAATAAAAACGCTGTTGCGGCTACTGTTCCTCCAAGCATTCCAAAATACTCGGCGGCCAAAAGGTACATTCCTATAAACGCTACACCCGTCATCACAAACACCATTGCCTTGATGCTGAATAGGTAGTTCAACCCGATTGAATGGAATACCTCGGCCACATAAAATGGCGTTGGTCCGTAAAAGTTAAACAACGGCATACCGTATCCATATCCAAGATTTTTTGACCACCGAACGGGAAACTCTCCGTCTTGAATCGCTCTATCCATCTCGACTAATCGCGTGACATGCGTAAAGTCGTGAATGGGAAAAAAGGTGGTGTTGAGTAGGAAACGAAGTGTAGCAAAAGTTAGTACAAAACCTAATAAAATAATCGCAAACCGCTTCATACGCTCATTCTACTGTTTTTGTGGCAGAATCCTCAAGAGGAGAAGTTTTGGCCCTCCGTATGGTCGATCATATACACCAACAACTTCGTAATTCGATGTGTTCTCTAGGAAAAAACGATGACTGTTCACCACGAGATACGTATCTTGTGTTTTTGCTGACTGCAGAAGACGATCGGGGATAGCGTGGATTGGCTGGCCAACGCCATCAATCTTGATTTTGTCAGCGTAGATTGGATCGTTGAAATAGATCGAAAGTCCATCAGGAAGCGTGCCGAAATAGCCTTCGGTCCCCACTTCAATCTGCTGTCCATTTGTTCTTTGGGCAATCTGTTGGCGTAGATAATCACGCACTTGTGGAATACCATACCCCGAAGACCACTCGGTCAGATATTGTACTTGGTCTTGTAGAGCAAACGGAGTTAACCCTGGTCGAATATATGAGGGAAGAATAAACATACTCGACCAGAGAACTGCTCCACCAAGACAGATTAGAGCCAACGTTTTGTTGCGATTTCCTTGGTTATACAGTTCCCGAAATCCAAACACCGCCATGATTGTCAACGGTACCGCCATCGGCAAAAAATATCGTGAATATACAACTCTGCCGCCAACAAGCAATGGTAGTGCATATGCAAGAGACATGAGAAATAACACAAGACCCCGACGACCAGACCGCAACGCAAGTATGAATATAAACGGTGAGAGATACCATACTAACCAATACATCAGTCGAGGAGTTGCTGCGAATACAACAAACCGCCACTCACCTCCTAAAAGGTCACGTAAAGTAAAGGCATAGTCAGCACTGCGAGCAAACAAATACGGAAAGAGCGGAGATAAACGGAGGGTAAGAAAAATTAGCCCTCCAATCACGCCACCAATAAACAGTCGAATGACTCCTGTATGAAGATATCCCTCGCGAATGGCGCCTATGAGCGAAAGTTTTTTTGTTTTTGCTGAAATTATGAGCAAGGGAATCATCAGAAATACAGGAACAAAAAATAATCCACTTACCTTTGTCCATAACGAACCGCCAACTGCTAAAGAAAAAACTATAGTCCAGAAGAAAGATTTTTTGTTGTTCGCATACGCACGTATGCCCGCAACAAGACCAAGCAGTAACCACATAACCAACATGACCTCGGCTAAAGCCATTCTGTTGTGAAAAAACCAAAAGGGAAGGATTGTTGCGGCGAGCTGTGCGAGCCGCTCGTCCCGAGTTTCACCACCAAGTTCACGAACAAACATTCCTATAAGTATAATATTGACCAATCCAACAAAAACGGAAACCAATCTTCCGGCGAGTAATGGATCTTGTGTAAGTTTGAGCATGGGAATGAGCGTCCATACATGGAGTGGTGGTTTACCATCAAGCATCGGCAGAAACGCGTATTTGGAAGGTTCGTTTGTTGCTACCTGAGCCCAATGAATATAAATCGCTTCATCAGAGAACACAGGAAGAGCGGTAAGCGAAATTGTTGTTATCAGAAGATAAAGAATCAGCAAAATCTTGAGGCGCATAGGTTATTTTAGCACGCGACTAACCCATTTGCGGCATAACATCAAACCAAAAAGCACAAAAACTCCCCCAACCCATGTGATTATTTTCTCTTGCGTTAATTCATGCGTCGTGTAATTTCCAAGATAAAGATATGGGAGGTATCGAAAAAGACTTGAAAATGAAAACGCGATCAACATATATCGAATCCACACCGATCGAATAAACGGTAAAAAAGAAAGACTCCAAATCAAATACCACGGATGAAATTGTTGAGAACGGTCGGTTAACAATGGCAAAAAGAGCAACACTGCAGACATCTCTGGCCACCATTGTGCAAAGCGTTTAAGGTGTGATGGGAGTTTGTTTATCAATCGTGTGATAATCAAAAAAATTAGGACTGGGGCCAATATGAGAGTTGCAAACTTGACTGAAGCAGAGATCGCTAAAATTACGATCGCCATAAAAACATATCCGACTTTTTTTCTCAAAGAGTCTTTTTGTTGTATCTTCAATACAAAAACATACGACAACAGCGCAAGCCCCATCATCCAAACATCGTTGTGACCATTGGAAAATGTTTCAATCAGCACAAGTGGGTTTAAGAAAAATAGCCATTTTAATGTATGAAAATTTTGTGCTGTATCCGATTTCACCATCTTCGCAAGTTTTTCCACTGCCCACCACATCAGCAAAAAACCACCAACTATCAATATTTTCATTGCATAGTAGGAAGGGTTGAACTTCCCAAAACCTATTACATATGGAAGAAGGGATAATACCGTCCAGCCATATCCATATGGAGCCGGCGTATGCGTGTTGTGCATAAACCGTGTCCAGTCATCATTTGGAAACTCTAGGGCAATATGCGTGTGTGGATTTGTCTGATACATCACGACCATTCGCGCATTAAAAAGATAGTTAAAAATATCGTGAGATAGCGCGTTGTATGAAAAGATCAATACAAGAATGACGGAGATGAAAAATCTTTTCTTTTCTTGTTCAGTAAAAAAACGTAAAACTCCAACCACACTAACACTCATGAACATCACTAAAACTCCAAACAAAACGCTAGAAAGATTACGTTGATGATACCCAATCTGCCATAACTGTTGTTGGAGATTCCAATATGGTGGAAAACTGCTGATAACCAAATTTGGATCAACCTGTGTATACGAATAGACCATAAATCCAACAAACGGGAGTATTGCTACAAGGTGGAAAAATGCACGTTTCATGTGTTTGGATATTTTCCTAAAAAGTCTGCACTCCGAATGCGCAAAAGATCCAAAAACATGAGGATAGAATCTTTGAGTGGATTCACGCGTTCTGTTTCTCTATACTTCCAAAAAACCGGAACCTCGGCAATACGCATGTTGCATTTCTTTGCTAAGTACAACAGTTCGACATCAAAAGCACCGGTAAACGCGTCACTACGTATAGCGCCCGGACGATAAATATACATCATGGGGAATAACTTCTCGGTTGCCTGTTTGGTGAACAACTTAAAACCGCACTGTGTATCCTGAATCCCCTGAATCGTCAACATCTTAACGGCAATGTTGAATGCTTTCCCCATCACGTGTCTGTGCAGTGGCTCTCGTTCACGCTTTGCGCCTTGCACCTCACGCGAACCAATCACAAGATCATACTTGTCTTCCATGAACGGGAGGAGCTTTTCGATCTCTTGTATTGGTGTGGCTTGATCAAAATCGGTAAATAAACGGAGTGCGCCTTCAGCCGCCATCATTCCTACAAACACCGTTGGGCCTTTTCCTTGATGCGAATTTGCAAGTACCCTCACATGCGGATGAAGTTTTGCATACTCCATTAACGCGTCTAGTGTCCCATCAGTTGACCCATCATCGGTCAAGATTAATTCCCATGTATACTTTTGACGCTGAAGATATGACAACGTATCGTCTAAAACGCCAAGTTCAACATTACTGCGTTCATTATACGATGGAATCACAACTGAAAGCCAAGGTTTCTGCATGGAGTTCGTTGAGCTCATTGAGTTCATCGTTACTTTCCGTATGTGTATACCTCTACTATACCTGGATACGAGGTTGATGTCAGCAAACGCGCGTGTGGATTCTCACGGAAAAACTGTTGAATTTCGTACATTGGAGCATTTCTTGGATTCTCACCATTTTCCACAAACACAATGAGTTGATCAAGGTTGGTATAGTCATACTGCGAATTTGGAGATATTGGGCTCGTCACAAAAAAGTATCGATATTTCATTGCGCGATATTCACGATTCTGGTTAAGAAGAGCAACATTATATCGAATGTTTGGAGGAATGGTTTTTGCGACATCTAAGGCAACTCTACGCATCTCTCTATATCCCCCAGTTTTCGCTCCAAAAAATGGAAATGTCCTCACAAAATTAGCCATCACTACGAAAATACCAAGCCAAACAATGATTCGCATACCTGTGTGTTTTTGCGTCAAATGTCCTAACACCGATCCGAGTAACAAAAATGAGGCGGGGAACACAAATCCAATGTAATGCATATAGACAGTGTCCGGATACATACTCAACCCGATCAGAGACAACATGACCCATGAGAACACTAGTGTCTGACCGATAGAGCGTTTTTTCTTGACAACATATGCTGCCAATATCAGTAAAGATACGGTAAACACGGTGTTAAACGCCCGAAGCTGTTTGGGTAGTCCGTACAACTCAGCAGTCATAAACATGCTCCGACCATGCATATCGATTGCAATACGTGTGAGTGTAGAAAACAACGGTGCTGGCCGTTGTTGATCAGCAAAAAATTCTTGAAACCCCTGGAGAATAAGATGATTATGTCGAAGGTCGAAGGCTATCAATGGCACCACCGAAACTGCGAAAATGACGAAGGAAATCGCAAAAATTCCAGTCCATCGCAATAACCACCTCGACTGTTTTCGTGACCGCCACATATCATATGCAAGAAACACCGCTGAAGGTAGTGCAGATAAAAGTGCTACATAATGCAGATGGGACAGTATGGCAAAGCATCCTGCCACGCCTACCCAATACCATGGTTTTTTTTGGTGAATTGCGAGGTATGTGAGCCACATCATGTAGATTCCCACCAACGGCGCAGGATTGGGTTGCCAACTAAACCGAGAAAGGTGCACAACAACTGGAGATATGGCATATAAGCTCATACCAATCAGCGCGGCAGTTTCTCCCACAAGTTTCCTGCCCCATAGATACATAAGCACCACGGTTAAGATTCCCATGAGCGCAACGCCATACGCAGGACCAGTTGGTTCCGGATAGGTCATAGCCAAAAAAGGAGTCATGACATAGTAGTACAACGGGCCAAGATACATTTTGCCAACACTTGTTCCCGGACCAAGTAAAGTAAGATCATTATTCACAAGAATTTGTTTGATCTCGATGGCATCACGACCCTGATCGTCCAAAAATTCTAAAAATGTCTCTAGTCGAAATAACCGGAGGAAAGCCGCCAGTATAAGAACCGCAATAACAAAAACGTGAACCTTGCGGATCATTTCTTTTCTTTCCAGATAATTTTACTGTAAATAAAGTAGTTCAAAACCATACCAATCGCTGTGGCAACAATGAGCCAAATGAAACGAGAAATTGGACTTTGTCCGGTAAAAGCTGTACCTGCACCCACAACAACAAACTGAATAATAACCGCCCCAAAAGATGAGAAATTGAACTGAAGAAACTTTGGGAGAATCTCCCACGGTGATTTGAAGGTACGATCTCGGAACGTCCAAAGATTATTCAAGGTAAAATTTGAGACAATGGCGCACTCGGCTCCCAGTGCGGCGGCAAGACCAGCAACATTGATAAATGAGGCATGTGTTGCCGTAAACAGTACAGTTGCTAGTGTTTGGATAACTCCAATCCTACTAAATAAAAACAACCCTATCGTGTTCACCATAAAACCGATACCGCCAGTAACACCAAACTTGAATACGCGCAGTGCAAAGATTTCCTGCAAACGAACCTTCACAATATAGATCAGCGTATTTTTGAGATACTCGACGCCCAGTTTAGAATGCCCAGATGTGCGATCTGCAAAATGAAATGGAACTTCGGTAATTTTAAATCCCTTACGCGCAGCCTTGTGCAAGAAACCAATCTGAAAGGTATATCCAGAAAATCGATCACTGCTCATCTCGCTATGCACCGCGTCGTATACTTTTTTGGTCATTGCACGATACCCACCCGTCCAGTCACGAATTGCAAAGGTTGTTAATACGAGATTAATAAAGAGGTTTCCACCAACACTTAAAAACTTCCGATGCAGTCCCCAGTTTTGAGGAATTGAACCTCCAGGGATATATCGTGAACCCAGGACCATATCATATCCTTCGTCGATTTTCTGTAAAAACAGTGGAATTTTCTCCGGATCGTGCGAAAAATCCGCGTCAAACTCAAACACCACATCGGCCTTTAATGGACCAAAGGCCTCTTTCATGCCGCCGAGATACGCGGCGCCTAAACCATCTTTAGTTTGATTCACTACAAGGTGAACTTGCGTATGTGTAGCTGCAAACGAACGCACAACAGCGCTGGTACCATCTGGCGAGGTGTCATCAACCACTAACACGCTCATGTCGTAGTGTGATGGAACCTTTTTAAAAACGTCAAGCAACACTGGTAAAAGGCGAGTAATATTCTCTCGCTCGTTGTATGTGGGAATGATAACGATGGCACGTTTTTTGTTCATTGAACTCATTTAAGCGTTGTCTTTCTCTGCCTTCAACTCTGCCTCAACCATAATCTTCACCAATTCTGGAAAACTTGTTTTTGGCTCCCATCCTAAGATTTTTTTCGCTTTACTTGAATCTCCAATTAAATAATCGACCTCGGCAGGACGATCGTTTTTTACGTCATGCTCATATACCGCCTCCCAGCTTGGGAGACCGGCCACCTCACATGCCAGCTGCAAAAACTCACGAACGGAATGTGTTTGGCCTGTAGAGATTACGAAATCGTCTGCCTTATTTTGTTGTAACATCAGCCACATTGCTTCAACATAGTCCTTGGCAAATCCCCAGTCACGCTTTGCTTCCAGATTTCCCAATTTTATCGTCTTTTGCTTTCCATACTTTACACGAGCAACTCCGTTGGCAATCTTACGCGTCACAAACTCTAAACCACGACGAGGAGACTCGTGATTAAATAAAATGCCGGAGCAGGCAAACAAGTTATACGATTCACGATAGTTCACGGTAATCCAGTGACCATATACCTTGGCAACGCCGTATGGTGAGCGGGGATAAAAAGGCGTGGTTTCTTTTTGAGGAGACTCAACAACCTTGCCAAACATTTCGGAGCTCGAAGCTTGGTAAAACTTTGCGTTGGATTTTGCCAAACGCATTGCCTCTAGTACTCTTGTAACACCAATACCGGAAAACTCACCGGTAAGGACCGGTTGGTCCCAAGAAGCCTTCACAAAACTCTGTGCCGCCAGATTATAGATCTCATCTGGCTGGGATTGTTGAATTGCGTAGGTAATAGAGTGTTGATCTATTAAATCACCAGAAAACAACTCAATCTCATGAATGATGTGTTCAATACGCTCAAAGTTCTGTGTGCTGGTTCGGCGGTTGATACCACATACTTTATACCCCTTTTCCAGCAACAACTCCGCCAAGTATGATCCGTCTTGTCCGGTAATGCCTGTAATGAGTGCTTTTTTCATGTCGTGTTCCTTTATACCATTTTATATCATGCCTTTACTGTTTTCTCCAATATTCTAGAACCCTTTTCAACGTCTCATCCAATGGAATAGCTGCCTTCCAACCAAGCGCTTGAATTTTAGAAGCATCAGCAATGATCTCCGGAATATCTAAAGGACGAAATCGTTTCTCGACTTGTTTCACCATGACTTTTACAGAAGACATTGCGGTGAGCTTATCGACAATTTCGGACATTTTGACGCCAATTCCACTTCCAATGTTATACACCTCGCCAACCTGTCCTTTGTCCATTAACAGTATATATGCCTGCATCATATCCTTCACGTCTGTAAAATCACGCAACCCTGTGAGATTGCCAACAGACAACGAATCCTGTTGCCCGCGTTCAATCGACACAATTTGTTTTGCAAACGCCGGAATAGCAAAGTCTGTGGTCTGCCTCTCACCAATGTGATTGAATGGGCGCACCCGGACGATGTTAAGTTTGTGCGAAACCGTATATGCATACGCCAAAAGATCTTGTGCTACTTTTGAAACAGCGTATGGATTAACCGGACGAAATGGGTGATCCTCTTTGATAGGGCTTTCACCTTTTTCGCTTAACCCATACTCTTCCGCAGAACCAATAATGAGCACACGTGCTGAAGGGGCATACTTTAACACTGCCTCCAATATGCGTTCTTGTAATCCAATATTATTCGTTAACACCTCTGCGCCTCGTTCAAAACTCTGTCCGACAAATGCGAATGAGGCGAGGTGGTAGATCTGATCTGGTTTTACCGTGGTAAACAGTGATTTTACCGCCTCAACATCCATGAGATTGAGATGAATAATATGATCTTGCGGCAGCATTTCTGTGAGAATACCGGATCCGTTGTACACCGTACCAAAAATCTCCAAATCTTTGGTTTTAGAAGATTGCTTCAGTGCTTCAACAAGGTGAGTTCCTGCAAATCCGGAAGCGCCTGTAATGAGTATTCTCATACAACTCCTACTCCCATATATCGTAGGCCTGCTTTTTGAATATCTTGGCGTTTAGTTGCGTACTGATTTCTTGCGTCAATGACCAGAGCATTCGGCTTCACCAACTTTACTAAATCTGAAACTTCTAAAGAAATAATCTCTGGCCATTCTACTAAGACCATTACCGCATCTGCATTTTGCAATGCTTCTTTCACAGTTGCGGCGTATGTGATGTGCCAATCAGGAAACCACGCCTTGGCTGTATGAATCGCCATGGGATCATATGCCGACACGTTCGCTCCCGCTTGAATCAATAATGGAATAACTTTTGTGCTTGGAGCTTCACGCATGTCATCGGTATTTGGTTTAAACGATAAACCAAGAACCGCGACTTTTTTGTCCTTCCATCCACCAAGTATTTCACTATACTTTTGCATGAATTGAGGAATACGCTCACCATTGAGTTCGTTAATTTTTATCATGAGATTTCCATTTTGATGAATAGCCTTGGCGTACGCCGCTAACTCCTTTACGTCTTTTGGCAGACATGAACCCCCGTACCCAAGACCTGGATACCAGTAGTGTTCACCAATGCGCTTGTCGTATCCAATACCTTCGATAACTTCCAAAATATTCGCGCCGTTCACTTCACATAGATCAGCCACTTGGTTGATAAATGTAATGCGTGTTGCTAAGTATGCGTTTGCGGCATACTTGCACATCTGCGCGCTTTCCGGCTTCATCAATATGACAGGGGCGTTGAATGGTTTATGCAACTCTGTGAGCTTTTCAATGACTACTTGTTCTGTGGCACCAATAATCACACGATCGGGATGGAGAGTGTCTTGCACAGCACTACCCTCTTTCAAAAACTCGGGAAGAGAAGCAATAAAGAACTTTACTGATGTTTTGGCTTGAATGAGATTCACAACTTTTGCATTTGTCCCTGGTGGAACGGTACTCTTGATTGCAACGATTGCGTTTTCTTTGAGAAATGGCGCTAAACTTTCACACGCTGTAAAGATGTATTTGAGATCTGCTTGACCATCAGGCGCAGACGGTGTTCCCACAGCGATCATAATAACGTCACTTTTTGCGATCGCTTCTTTGTATGAAGTGGTGAAATGAAGATTGCCTTTTTTGATACCTTCTTGAACAAGTTGTTCTAAGTCTTGTTCATAAAATGGAATTTCTACATTCTTGAGTTTTGCTATTTTGTTTTCGTCGATATCCAAGCCATACACCGTGTTCCCAAACGACGCAAACACAGCTGAAGAGACAACACCAACAAACCCTGTGCCAATAACGGTAACGGTCATGGATCAATGATACCAGATGCAGTAAAATAGCGCTATGCACATTGATGTCATTACAACACTTCCAAGTATGTTCACCGGCCCACTCAATGAGAGCATTCTCAAACGAGCACAAGATCGAAATATTGTCCAGATAAAGATTCACGATCTTCGTCAATGGACCACTGACAAACACCGTAGTACCGACGATCATCCATATGGTGGTGGACCAGGAATGGTGATGATGATTGAACCGATTGACGTCGCGTTAAAAGCATTGGGAGCAAAAAAAGGAACTCCGAAACAGAAGATCGTGTTAACCT
>CAYILC010000018.1:0-14725 GCA_964364145.1 uncultured Pseudomonadales bacterium | reverse complement strand
AACACTCCTTGTTCTCGTGCTTTTTCTCTGGTAGAATACTCGAACTTGGACTTGAGGCATTATTTTTTGTCCTCGGTCGGAGTAATTCTTTTGAAAGGGGATTTATACATTTATGCCAAAGGCAAAAAAATCGGTCGCAGTTGCCGAAGACGTGAAGGTTAAAGAAACTGCAAAAATTCCAGAGAAAGTTGAGGAAACAACAAAGACTGTTTCTATAAAAAAGCCAATTTCCACAAAACAGCCCACCACCATGGAAGAGCTCCTCGGCATGGCCGACACACCTCTTCGCGTTCCGCGCGCTGGCGATGTTCTTGAAGGTGTCATCACCGAAATCAACAAGAAAGCAGTATTAGTTGACATCAACGGCAAGACCGAAGGGCTTGTTGCGGACAAGGAGTTTGATGCGGCAACAGAGTACATCAAAGGCCTTAAGCAAGGCGACACGATTTCTGTGTATGTCACCAGTACTGAAAACGACCGCGGGCAAATCCTGCTTTCTCTCCGTCGTGCCGCCATGAATCAGCGTTGGGATCAATTTACTCAAGCAATGCAAACCGGCGAAACGGTTTCTGTTCGCGGACTTGAACTCAACAAAGGCGGAATGATTGTTGGCACAGACGGCATTCGCGGCTTTGTTCCAACAAGCCAGTTCAGCAAACACTTCATTGGCAAACTCGACAGTTTGCTCAATCGGTCAATTGATGTGAAGGTCATTGAGGTGGATAAAGAGAAAAACCGCCTCATTTTCTCTGAGCGTCACGTGTCCGAAGCGGACGTAATTGCCCAAAAATCAGTCACTCTCTCCAAAATTCAAGTGGGGAGTGTGTATGAGGGCAGGGTTTCTGGAGTCATGCCGTTTGGCGTGTTCATTGCACTGTCTATTCCCGCTGAAAAAGGTGAAAAGAATGAAAGAGATGAGAACAAGGTTGAAGGACTTGTCCACATTAGCGAGATTTCTTGGGAAAAAGTGGATGATATAAGCAAGATTTTCAAGGTTGGCGATGTGGTGAAGGTGAAAATTGTTGCGATTGACCAGGCTACGGGAAAACTCAACCTCTCGATCAAGCAGTTAAGCGCCGATCCGTGGTCAATCGTTGCCGAAAAATACGCGGAAGGAACCGTGGTTTCCGGTGTTGTTTCACGCATTGCACCGTTTGGTGTATTTGTGACGGTAGAACCAGGAATTGATGGACTGATCCACATAAGCAAAGTTCCTGCTGGTGAAGAACCAAAAGTTGGGCAGAAGATTTCGGTCTCTGTCGAGAAACTTGAGCCGGAAGTGCGCCGTATGAGTTTGAGTATGGTGTTGAGTGAAGTGCCAATGGGGTATAAATAACGAGTATCTACATATAAAGGAGAAATTATGTCCAAACAACGTATGATCGTGACCGATGACCAGCTTTTAATTGATATGGATTTGCTTTTTAAAGCAATCCGCGAAGCCAACGGTGACTGGGAAAAAGTCGAAAAAGAAATGCACACCTATCTTGAGGCAGTGCATGGCATGGTCGCTCACGAATAATTTCAGTTTTCCGCTTCAGAGAGACGCTCGTCATGGAGCTCGCTCGCGAGTGACTCAAGGTCACTCGCCGGGTTCTCTTTGAGAACTCTGCGAGACTCCTCATCAGATTTATACATTTTTTCAGAATATTTTTTCGTCGTCTCTAAGCTCTCTTGAAGCGAAAAACTTCCATTCTTTCGTTAATCTTACAAAAAACCATTTCACGCTGGCGTTATGTAGCTGCTTTGGTATACTGCGGGAGAAATGCCAAAAGCACCGAATTCTGTTTATATTTGCCAACAATGTTCATATCGTTCTGCCAAATGGTTGGGGCAGTGTCCCGAATGTAACTCGTGGAATAGTTTTCAGGAAACAGTAGAGCAATCTCAACCGAAAAGTGGAGGGTTGCGTAGTCATTCTTTACAAACAGTATCCGTTGTGTCTTTTGCTTCACTCAAAAAATCTGAACGTCGCGCACGTGTTTCAACGGGGATGGAAGAGTGTGATCGTGTATTGGGTGGCGGAATCGTTCCGGGATCGGTGACATTGATCGGTGGAGAACCAGGAATTGGCAAATCAACTCTTCTTACTCACATAGTGATAAATATATTGATGAATAGAGAAAAGAACACACGCATATGTTATATTTGCGGAGAAGAAAACCCCGAACAAATAGCGATGCGGATCGATCGAATGATACACAAGCAATCAACATCTTTGACATCAGAGAAGTGGAAAGATCGACTGTTATTTCTGCCGTTTGTAGACGTAGATGCTTGTATTACGACTATCTATAAGGAACAGCCTAATCTCGTGATTGTGGACAGTATCCAGAGTATGGAAACCTCGGATCTCACTGGTGGGGCAGGGTCGGTTGGTCAGCTCAAGGAATGTACGGTGCGATTTACGCAGATGGCAAAAGCGTTGCACATTCCAGTGTTTCTAGTAGGACACGTCACAAAAGAAGGAACGATTGCTGGTCCAAAAGTGCTTGAGCATATTGTTGATACGGTACTCGAATTAAGCGGTGAGCGTACAGGCTTTTTTCGCTTACTCCGAACGATAAAGAATAGATTTGGTCCTACCGATGAGGTTGGTGTATTTGAAGTGGTGGAGCAAGGGTTAGCCCAAGTGGAAAACCCAAGTAAAATCTTCCTCGACCAGCCAACATTATCTACCCCCGGTTCTGCTATTGTTCCTATTATAGAAGGTACCCGAGTGATCCTCGTAGAGATACAAGCATTAGTAGTGGAGTCACAACTTGCAATGCCGCGACGAGTCGGTCGAGGGATCTCTTTACCCAGAATACAACTTTTGGCGGCTGTATTGCAGAAACATTGTGGATTACCTCTGGGGAACATGGATATCTTTGTTAATGTTGCCGGGGGTTTCGTAATCAATGAACCGGCAGCAGACTTAGCAATAGCGATGGCGATAGCCTCATCTTGTAAAAATGTGCCACTTCCGACCGACACCGCGTATGCCGGTGAAATCGGTCTTTTGGGCGAGATTCGATCCGTCGGTCTTTTGGATAAGCGCATGAAAGAAGCGAAGCGATTGGGATTTCCTTCTGTGATTTCGAGGAAAGATACAACGTTGGTATACAAATTGGTTCACCCAATGGAGAACCAAAGAAAAAAGACAACCTGGGGAAAACCGAGTTTAACAGAAAGTTTATTGCCTTAGTGAGGAAGTAAACATAGTCCTGCCTCTAGCAGGACGTCCCTACAAACTATATATGATGAAATTTTGAGTAGTTTTCCACATCAATCTTTTCGTGTGTATAGAGTTTTGTTTCACCTCGAGTATTGGACACAAAATAACGTTCTAGGATACGTATAAAAACGGACGATATTTATTATAGGTTTGACATATCTGGTAGTGAGAGTTATAATGCCTTTTGGACAGAAAAAAAGCATCACTATCGCTGGAATGGAGCCACGAATAGCAATGCTTTTTTAAAGTTATTTCACCGAAATGAAATAGGTCTTTGTAAACATCACAGTACCAAGTTCATCACACTGTGTCAAGCACACAAATACGGAACACAAATACGGAAACACCATCGAATGCTTCATCTCACGAGAGTGATTGATCAAATAACTGATTTACCCTAACATCGACGTCTCATGGAGGTTCGGAGGTTGGGCAGGCATCCGAGCTTCCATAAGACACCGATGAAGGCAAGAGACCGCACAAAAAGCCAAAAAACATGAAGCATCAAAGAAATGTACTTCAATATTTTTCCGCTTGACCAAACGCAAACAACATGACAGAATATAGTTCGTACAAACCTCTTTCAAGTCTAATATCATCATTTCATTTGAGTAATATAACAAGGAGCAGCGTTTCATATGGTATCTACAAAAACTTCCAAAAAAGATGAGCTGTCACTCGATACGCTCATCGGTGATCCAGCACAAAAGGAGAAGGACAAGGAAGGTCAGTCTCCCTTAGCTTCACCTCCTTCAACAAAATCTTTGCCTCCGATTATTCCTGTGATGCCAGTTTCACAAATCTCGCAAGCAGCTCCCTCAATGCACCAATCTCAATCTTCCCAGGGATCTCAATCGTTTCAAACATCTATACAGCAACCGTCTATGCGTCCGCGCACGAGCAGATTTAATTATCAAACAAATGGTCGTGGCTCGCGTGGCGGTCAAGATAACGGCACTGGTATGTATGACATGAACGGACAAATGAGCGGCAACATGGGTAACAATATGAGCGGAAGTGGTGGAAATGGTAGTAATGATCGTCGCGGGTCTGTCTTGCAGGAAGAGGATATGCCAAGTGAGCCGGTGAAGGGTGTTTTAGACACCTCACCGGATGGTCACGGCCTTTTGCGACCAAAGTTTTCACCATCCCGCCAAGATATTTATATTAGTTCTTCACAAATTCGTCGCTTTTGGCTTCGCCCAGGTGATGTCGTTGAGGGTGTTGCGCGCGTTCCTAAAGAAAGTGAACGGTATTGGGGATTGCTCAAGGTTGAAAAGGTAAACGGAAAACCGGTTGAGCAGATGGAAAAACGCGTGCGCTTTGAAGACCTCACGCCTGTATATCCAGATGATCGATACACCCTGGAAACAGATAAAGAGACGCTTTCCACCCGTCTCATTGATCTTGTTGCTCCAATCGGGAAGGGACAGCGCGGCATGATCGTGTCTCCACCAAAGGCTGGTAAGACCACGGTGATGAAAGAGATCTCGACAGGTATTGCTGCAAATTATCCTAAGTCCCATGTTATGGCTGTATTAATCGGTGAGCGTCCGGAAGAAGTTACCGACATTCGTCGCCATATTGAGTCCATTACCGGAGGCAAGGGCGAAGTCGCGGCAAGTAACTTTGACGAGCCCGCGGAAGAGCAAACGCGCGTTGCTGAAATTGCGTTAGAAAGAGCAAAACGGTTGGTGGAAGATGGCCAGGATGTGGTGATCTTGCTTGACTCGATTACCCGTTTGGCTCGCGCGTATAACTTGGCGATTCCTACTTCTGGTCGTACATTGTCGGGAGGGTTTGATCCCGCCGCACTCTATCCGCCAAAGAAGTTTTTTGGCGCGGCTCGAAACTTTGAAGGCAACGGGTCGTTAACGATTATTGGTACCGCGTTGGTAGACACTGGTTCACGTATGGACGATCTCGTGTATGAGGAGTTCAAGGGAACCGGCAACATGGAGTTGGTGCTCGATCGACAACTTGCTGATCGGCGCATTCATCCAGCCATTGACGTCCAACGCTCTGGTACGCGCCGAGAAGATCTATTATTTAGCCAATCCGATTACCAAAGCATTATTGTGATGCGCCGCATGATCGATGTGCTCAACAAAGACGAGCGAACACAACTTCTCATGGATCGACTGAAAAAGACAAAGTCGAACAAAGAGTTTCTTGCTGGACTAAAAGAAGGGTAATCTAGTATCTAGTAACTAGATACTAGATACTAGATACTAATATGAACGAACTCCGCCTATTTTTCTTAGTTTTTCGACGCTATCTGCGTCTTCGTGTATATTCCCATTTTTCCAAGTTTGAACGTATAAAAGATATTTGCGTTGACCTGTTGTACAAGCGTCGCGGCAAATATGCACGACCATTTTTGCATGCAGGAATGATGATTCTGCTGTTTATTGCGGCCACATTTGGACCGATGCTTTTGAAGAGAGCTTCGGCAAGCAATACGGAGATTCCCGATATTCTCCCATCTGGTGTACTTACTTCTGCAACAGACTCGAGTCAAAATTTAACAACAACGCAAGGGAAAGAAGTTGCGCAGTTTCGTGGAGGGGAGATTATTGAGCATGAGGTAAAAGATGGAGAAACCGTTGCCTCTATTGCACAGCTCTACAACTTAAAACCAAACACAGTGATCTGGTTGAATGGTTTAAATGAGAAGAAACCAATCATTAAAGTCGGCCAAAAGATCAAGATTTTGCCTGTTGATGGAGTATTTCACAAGGTGAATCGAGGAGAAACCGTTTCCTCAATTGGAAAAAAATATGGACTTGATGATGCGGCCGCACAAGGCATCGTCGACTATCCATTTAATACATTTGTAAATAACGAAACGTTTGCGCTTGCCGTGGGTCAGGATTTGGTTGTTCCAGACGGTGTCATGCCAAAGGAAGGACTGTTGCCGCCGTCATCTATTGCGCGTGTGTTGACGCCAAACGCGGGCTCGGTCTCGGCAATCGGGCAGTTTGTATGGCCGGCATCCGGCACCATTACACAGAACTTCCGCTTTTACCACCAGGGTCTAGATATCGCAAGTCGTGGTGGAGGAAATGTTTTGGCCGCAGACTCCGGTCGCATCATTGTTGCGGGATGGATAGATAACACTGGATATGGAAACCGCATTATCATCGATCATGGAAATGGATATGTGACGTTGTATGGACACTTATCGCTGATTCAGGTTCAGGTTGGTCAAACCGTAAAGCGTGGTGATGTGATTGGACAGATGGGAAGTACTGGCCGAAGTACCGGAACACATCTCCACTTTGAGATTCGACGCGGCGGTGTGCACGAGAATCCGTTGAGTTATTTGAAGTAGAAATCTGGTCTTGAAATGGGCCCTAGTTTTCTAGGGCGAAGCCTATTCAATACTTGACTTTTCATATAATTATGAGATTATTATCGTATATTTAGTGCAAATAATACGAAATGATACCTAGAATTATAGAGAACCAGCTAAAAATCCACCTCTTTGAAGGAAGAGCTCTTATCCTGTATGGTGCTCGGCGTGTTGGAAAAACCACATTGACGCAGACCATACTTTCCCAGTACCCGGGAAAGAAACCAAAATATATCAACTGTGAACTTGTTGCGAATAAGCAAGCACTCGAGATTCATGACCCATCTCAACTCAAGAATTTCATCGGAGACAGCGAACTTGTGGCTCTTGATGAGGCGCAGAATATTGAAGGAATAGGGAGGACAATCAAAATCATTGTCGATGCCTATCCTAATATCCAGATTATTGCCACAGGCTCATCCTCATTCGAGTTGGCGAATAAAACAGCCGAGTCGATGGCGGGCAGAATGTACACCTTTATGCTCTACCCGTTCTCTGTTGGTGAAATTGAACAGGGGAAGGGATACGGAGAAATTGAATCAAAACTTGAAAATCTTTTGCGATTTGGGTTATATCCAGAAATTATAGACCAAACAGAAGATGTCGCTCGTCGCCGACTTGACGAACTCATATCTACATATCTCTACAAAGACGTCTTGACATTTAGTGGGATGAAAAACTCAAAGTTGATAGTCAACCTCTTACAACTATTAGCCCTACAAATTGGAAGTGAAGTTTCATACAACGAACTTGCCACAACGCTTGGTATTGATAGACTCACTGTTATCAAATATATTGACCTTCTCGAGCAATCATTCATCATTTTTACATTGCGAACACTTAGCCGCAACCCCAGAAACGAGATTAGCAAGTCCGTTAAAATTTACTTCTACGATTTAGGAATACGCAACAGCCTTATTCAAGCGTATAACCCTATGGGTATTCGCACTGACGTTGGTGCACTGTGGGAGAACTTCTGTATTGTTGAACGCCGTAAACTCGTGAAGTATCTCCCTCTCCATAGAAATACATATTTCTGGCGCACATACGACCAGAAGGAAATTGACTATATCGAAGAACATGACAATATATTTGAGGGTTTTGAATTCAAATGGGGCGTACATGATAAACAATTCAAGGTCCCGCAAAAGTTCACTGATATGTATAAGCACAGCACAGTGAAAAGAATAGACAAAAGCAATTACTGGCAGTTCTTACTTCCAAATCTGGTAAAAGAGAAAGAAATGAAAATTAAGGCATGATGTTTATATGATTGACGTTGCAGATATTCTCGTAAAGGCCGGCAACGGCGGCCGCGGCCTTGTGTCATTTCGCCGTATGAAGTTTATGCCAAAGGGTGGACCGGATGGTGGCGATGGTGGTCGCGGAGGCTCTGTATTTTTTGTTGGCGACAAAGATATGAACACGCTTCAGTCCTTTATGGGCAAAACGAAGTATGAGGCAACTCCTGGTGAATCCGGGGGTTCAAACAACATGCACGGGAAAGATGGCGAAGACATCGTCATAAAGGTACCGATCGGCACGGTGATCTCGGTGGTGGAAATTACGAAAGATGGTGAAGGAAAAAAAGAGGTCCGTGTTGAGCGCGTGTTTGGTGAGATTCTCGAGCACAATCAGAAGATGTGTATGGTGAAGGGGGGAATCGGCGGACGAGGAAATGACCATTTCAAAAGCAGTATCAACCAGACTCCTCGATATGCCGAGCCTGGGAAGCCAGGCCAAGAGCTTTCTCTGCGGCTTGAATTAAAGTTGCTAGCAAACATTGGGCTTGTTGGATTTCCCAACGCCGGTAAAAGCTCTTTGTTGGCCGCTCTCACAAAGGCTCGTCCGGAGGTTGCAAACTATCCGTTTACCACAACCTCTCCAAATCTGGGTGTGATGCTGGATGTTTCTGGTACACGCAACTTGGTGTTGGCCGATATTCCAGGTCTTATTGAGGGAGCAGGAAGTGGCCGCGGACTTGGTCACGAGTTTTTGAGACACGTTGAGCGATGCGCGTTGTTGTTGTATGTGTTGTCAATTGATGATGCAGTGCTGTTTGATGAACACGCAACTATTACGGCAAAAGCGAAGAGTTTGAAAACGGCATTTGAGATCCTTCAGAAAGAGTTGGGCGAGTATCATCCTGATTTGTTAAAAAAACCCGTGGTGATTGGGGTAAACAAAATCGATCTGTATGATGACAAACTGCGCAAAGCGATTATGAAGTTATTTCCAACGGCGATGTTGTTTTCCGCGGCGACGCACGAGGGGTTGGATGCACTAAAGCGCGTGTTGTTTACTGTGGTGTAAGACACGAAACTCTTGTATTTTTTTGGACTAATATCCGTGAATAATGACGAAAAGTGATGAAATTCACGGTAAACTTGCATTTTATCGTGAATTATAGTATGATATTCTTCATGCCAAGTACAACATCGATAAACAAAAAAATATTGAAACTCCGACGAGAGTACGACCAATTGCGCGGAGGAAAAGAATCTCTTCTTGTGTTGTTAGACGAGGCGGAGCTCCCTGAAAGCGTGTATAACAGCAACGCTATTGAAAATTCAACGCTCACTCTACCGGAGACGGAGAAAATTTTATTAGAAATGCAAGTATCACGAAATATCAGCATTCGAGAAGTGAATGAAGCGCAAAATTTAGCACGAGTGACGATATATATCCGAGAAAAAGCAAAAAAGGAGGACATATCAAAAGAACATATTCATACGCTTCATCGCATGCTTTTGGGAAATATTGACGAGACGATCGCTGGTCGTTTTAGGCAAGAAGGCGAATATGTCCGAGTAGGCACACATATTGCTTCTGCCCCGGAGCATATTGAAGAACTTGTTGAAGAAATATTGGTTGAATATACAACGGTATATGATCGATTCATTCTCGATGCTATTGCACGTTTTCATCTTCGTTTTGAAGACATTCATCCATTCAACGATGGGAATGGCAGAATTGGAAGGGTGATTATGAATTGGCAACTTGTTCGTCTTGGATTTCCGCAAATCATCATACGAGATAAAGAAAAACAGCTCTATTATCACGCGTTTCGAGAATATGATGCACAGAAAAAAACAAAGACAATGGAGCGTATTGTCACACTTGCCATGATGGAATCGCTTCATAAGAGGATTGCGTATTTGAAGGGGGGTACAATTATTCCACTTGTTCAACATGCAAAGCAACTCCATGTGTCGGTGTCTGCAATGCTCAATGCGGCAAAAAGACAAACGATTCCGGCATTCCGTGAAAAAGGGGTATGGAAGATATTGGTTGGATGAGTTGAGGAAGCAACTGTTTTCCTACTAGATTTTTTCAAACCACACATTGACACTAATGAATTTACTAGTATAATCACTAGTATATGAACACTGTATCTGTAACTGATTTGAGGCAGAATGCGACTACTATTTTAAATAGTGTTGTGGCGAGTCAAAATCCAGTGTATATAATCCAAAACTCTAAAGCTAAAGTAGTGATGTTGGACGCCTCTTATTATCTTGCTTTACGAGAAGTAATTGAAGATTATGAGGATATTTTGGACTCCAGAAAAGCTTTAATTGAAGGTGTTTTTGTTCCTTTTGAAAAGGTGCATGCAAATATTAGTCGCAAAACAAGCAAAAAAAGATCTTGAAAAAATTCCTAAGAAAATTTATCAAAGAATAAGTGAGGATATTTTTTTGTTGGCAGAAAATCCTTTTCCTCTCAATTCAAAAAAATTACACAGTGAAGATAGTTTTTACAGAATGAGAATTGGTGATTATCGAGTAGTTTATCAATTAAATGTAAAAGAAAGAATAATTATTGTGACGAAAGTGAAGCATAGGATCGATTGTATTTTGAGTCTTTAGTTGACATAGTTTATAATCAGGTTTCGTCAAGGGGCCCGTCGTATATCGGTAATACATCTGGCTGGCAGTCAGAGAAGGAGGGTTCGACTCCCTCTGGGTCCACAAGCTCGTCATTGTCTTGCTCAACGTGCGGGTCCCGGAAGCTTTCCGTAGTTTAGCCTTGGAACTGAACAACGCCACATGTTTCGCAAGACAATGACTCACCAAATACTGTGCGGCTTAGCAACATGGAGGGCCCGTAGCTCATCTGGTAGAGCGCTGCATTCGCATTGCAGAGGTGGTCGGTTCGAGTCCGATCGGGTCCACCAAGAACGAAGTTCCTGGTGGATGACCGCCGAGTCATAACACTCAAGTGCGAAGCCCATGTTGTTTTCTCAACGACTTAACATGTGTTACAGTAAAGATATGCGCGATCTGCAACCTCATTCGCAACATTCTCGGAATGGTTTCACAATGATAGAAATATTGGTGGTCGCGGTTATTCTTGCGATTCTTATTCTGGCAAGCGTCATCAATATGCCAATATTTATTGCGCGGGCAAACGATGGAAGAAGAAAAAGCGACCTCGAAGCATATAGAATTACACTCGAACGATATTATGAAGAAAATGGGAAATGTTATCCCGATGCAGACAAACTTTCTGCGTGCAACTCGATCACGGCATTTTCTCCATATCTTCCTAAAGTGTTGTGCGATCCGCAAACAAAAAATCCATATACCTATGTCAAGGAAGACTGTTCAACATATAAGTTATACACAGCACTACAAGACGTGAAAGATCCGGATATCACCAAACTTGGATGTGATGCCGGATGCGGTCCGGACGCAAACGGAGATGGAGAAGGTGACTACAATTATGGTGTTAGCAGTGGAAACACCAATCCCGGAAATCCGGTAGGAACGGGAGTAGCAGGAACATGCACCATCAACAAAAAACAGAATCGTTGTTATCCGAGTTTATGCAATGTATGTTGTCCGGGAAATGGGTTCCGATGTAACGCAACGGGAAAATTGTGCATCGCGGATGTTGCATGTGAATGAGAGGAAAGGGGTGGGCCATGTGGCGGAATCGACATAACAATAACCATAACCAAACGCATGAGCGAGGTTTTACCCTCATGGAGTTGATGATAGTCATGGTGATTATTGGTATTCTTGCAACGATTGTTGCGGGCAATTTTGTGCAGGTAAAACTGCGCGCTCGGGATGCGCAACGGAAGAATGACCTCGCACAAATGCAACGCACAATGGAGGCATATTACAATGACCATGGAAAGTATCCGTCATTTCTTACGGCGGATATGACGTGGGGCGGCCCATTTGTTGATTCTGTATCAGGGGTAACCTATATGAACCAGTTGCCGAACGATCCGCAACAACCCACAACCCAGTTTTCACTGTTAGTGAGTACTGATGGGCTAAAATATCACCTTCTCGCGCATTTGGAAAACACGAAAGATGAAGATATCACAACAAATGGTAATATAACGACGCGATTTTGTGGAACCACGTCGTATTGCAACTATGCGGTGACAAGTTCAAACACAACTGTTTCGGAGGTACTGCAATGAAATATACGAAGAAACACATGACGTCGCGCGGTTTTACACTTATTGAACTTTTGGTCGTGATTACCATCATCGGAACATTGGCGGGGTTGTTGTTCACAAACTTTTCCGGAGCTCGCGAACGCGCGCGCGATGCAAAACGAAAAAATGATGTCACGCAAATAAAAAGCGCATTGCGATTGTACTACAACGATCATCAAAAATATCCACTGGGAAATAACACACAAATTGCCGGATGCGGACTCGATGGAACCTCAACCTGCAGTTGGGGAACTGCGTTTACTGCCGGAGCGGGTCCAACAATCTATATGAACCAGTTGCCAACAGACCCGATTTCTACACAGTCGTATAGCTATGCGCAAATCGATGATGATTCATATCAGTTGACCGCCACGCTTGAAAATGCAGGTGATGACTCGGCCATAAAAAGTCAGTTAACATGCGGGATCCTGCCAGGTGCAACCGTAGCGAAAATCTACATGACTTGCCCGGACTAGAAACTAGCAACTAGTTGCTAGTTTCTACGGAGCGGGGCTCGCCTCTAGTCCTAGGTCAGCCGGCAATCGAATTTGCCCTTCTGGAATGCGTTGTGTGCTTGGAGTTGAGAGTGATTGCGGCGTTGTCGTTGCGTTCTTCAGCTGTGCTGTGAGCGTGTCAATCTCCTGCTGTACTTTTGTGCGCTCATCACTGTTTGCCGGAAGGAGTTCCAGCGTAGCTTTGAGTGTTTCCAACGCAAGCTTGTTATCACCTTTTTGTCTATAGGCATTCGCAAGATTATACTGCGCGTTTGGCCAGTCCGGCTTCAACTCGGTTGCTTGCTGGAACATACGAATCGCTTGTTCGTAGTTTTGTGTAGCCAAGTACACGCCGCCAAGATCTAAACGGAGAGATGGGTTTGTGGGGTCGGTTTGGATTGCGCGGATATAAGCGGCAATAGTCCACTGGTCTGCTCCTTGCGCAACGTTAATGAGTGTGCGGTAAATGGTGGACAACGCCTCCCAGTTCGCTGTTTTTCGCGGATCAAGCTCTGTTGCGGCCTTTGCTTCACGGATAGACTGCTGAATGAGCTGTGGGATAGTATTTTTATCCTCTTGCGTCGCTTGCGGGTTTGCGGCAAGTGCGTCTGCAATCAGGAAATTTGTTGACGCAAACGCTCGGCGGAATCGATCTAGCAGGGGGGTGCGGGCGACTACAGCGGATTGGAGATTATAGGCCTTTAACCCATCATTTTTTTGAATTGCCTGAAGTGATTGGAAGAACTGCACCTCGGAAATATAGAGGTTGGCGTATACATATCCCACGGTGCCAACCAGAGAAATCATGGCAACGGCAATGAGTATGGTGAGTGCTTGTGACGCAAGGTGTTTCTCGGGTCGAATCTGTGACTCCGGCGCAACCAGTTTTATTGCGAACAAGTGGAAAAGCATGTCCGACACCCTATCATCTTTTTCTTCCTTCATCATGATTGTAAGTATGCTAACGAATAAGAAAAAGAACGCATATTGAAGCAGGTTTGCCGGGAAAAGTGCAAACTCAACCAAACATACCCCTAGGAAAACAATGACGGGAAGCGCCAACTTTCTGAGTGGAAAGATCAGTCGAACAACGCTGACAATGTATATTCCCAGAGCAAAAAAACCAATCATTCCGAGCGTGGTAAGCATGTGGAGGAACTCTGTTCTTGCGGTGCTAAATCGAATGTTCCACATATTGGCCGAGAGATTGAGAGAGGCAGGGCGAAATTGCGTGAAGGCTGTGGAGTATGATTCCGGGCCAACTCCAAGCATCGCAGTTTTGGGGTTTTTCATAATGTCTACGGCGATAGACCAGCTCGCGTCAAACGGAAGAAAGGTTGGTTTCGCCGGTTTGTTTGGAAGCATGAGGAAAATATGGAATACGAGTGACGCCGCAACCAAACCGCCCAAAACTCCGTGGAGAATCTTTGCATTTTTTTCTTCTGATGTAAAAAATACCGCGATATGTGCGAATGCAAGCGGAGCAAGAAGCAATGCGCCAACAAAGACCGAACCCGCCGGATGGAAAAGTGTTTGAGTATTCAACTGCAGTTTTAATACGGTGTTGAGTATATACGTTGGACCATATCCAAATTGTTCAAGAACGGATAGTGCCGTTGCAACAAGCATGCTTACCGATGTGCACATCAAAAGTACTGTCGTGTTTACTCGTTTCACCAAAGACGGCAAAAGAAGTGTTGAGATTACGAGTGAGGCAAACAGTAATCCTCGGCCCTCAAGTGATTCGTAGGCGTATGGACTCGCAAGGAAAAGAGAGAGAAGCAGTGCTCCTAAAAATCCTAAACCTGGGAGAGTTACAGGAGTGATGGTGACCCGTACCATTTTTGTCACGAATGTTTTAACCGCAAATGCAACAACAATAACGGCAGCAAAGAGAAAAATGAGTGTCTGTTTCTGGAGGTCAAAGAAATCGGCGGTGATTGGAAGGAAAAAAACCGGTAAAAGGGCGGCAAGAACGTACAATGCGCCTGCAGAAACTGTTTCTGTGGCGTGCTGTACGGTTAGCGCGAAACCATTCCATTTGAACGGAAGCTTCATCATAAACATTCCCTTTTACACTACTTTTTATACTACAGTATTATTCAATTTCCCACCACGTAATGTCCAGTGGGGAGTTGGGGGTAGCAGTTGACGCAATCGTAAATCCATTGCCTGCTTCTTTGTTTTTTACGTACAAGGTG
>CAYILC010000017.1:5090-15903 GCA_964364145.1 uncultured Pseudomonadales bacterium | reverse complement strand
ACGTTTCTTTCAGAAAAACAGAGGGGAAAACCAACACGAAACTTTACTTAACTCGTCAAGTACCCCAAACGTGGCGAGGGTTTTCTGAGAGAAGTTGGGCATATCGAGCAGGTGGCATTTTGAGTGCGGTGTGAATCCGGTCAGGGCTACTTAGCTTATTGTCAGGTCTTTATGGCATTACAGCCAACTGTTGGTTGCAAATCTGGAATGTAGATATAGCCTGGATAATTTTATAAATCGTTCTAACGTTGTTCACAACGTCCCCCGCCATAGAGGAAATGAGAAATTGATATCGAAGTTCAATTTGGCAAAATCATAAATGATATTTTTTGATCTGACTCAATGGTTCCGCGAAGCTCCATCGTGTTTGAAGTACTTTGGGAAATAGTAAGCCCAGCAATAGAACCCATAGACACTAGAGTATGTTTTGGTAGATGAATCGTCAAAACATACTCATTTGTTTCTAGTCCAGGTTGTTTGAGAATCGTAAGTTCATACGACTGCGGCGAGGTGTAGTCCAACCACTTTTGGTGCGAAAATAGCACGGTTACATCTCCTTTGTCACCACCGCCAACATCAGAGATAAATCCGTATGACTGAATGTTCAGTTTGGGATCACTTTCAACATCAATTGTTTTTGGCGAGAGCAATGCGCCATTCATGGTGACGCTTTCTAACGTTGCATCCGGATTTTTAATAAGACGCAGATAATTTCTATATCCTCCTCCGTAAAACTTCGGCGGTTGAGGTGTGACTGGGTTATGGTTTTCATAGTTTAGCTTGACCGATGATGTTGCGGTTTCGTCATCGTTAAACCAAAGATCGAGGTGTGCTGTGCGATCGATACAACAGTTCGTCTTGTTGATACCTACGTTTGCTTCAACGATATATATAAGATCTGCTCGACACCGCGACGTAACGGTTGTATCGCATGTCTGTTGACGAATTCCTCCATCCCATCCGTGTTTTTCGATTACCTGTTGAAGTTGCGGATCTTTTGCCCAAAATAAAATATCTTTTGTTTTGAGTCGATGGAAAAAAATGTCAATCAACTGTATGCGTTGCTCAATCGAAAGATCCACAAGTTTGCGAAGAACGGCGCGCGACAGCGCGCCCAACACGTCTTTTTTATTAGAAGCCCCAGGGAAAAACTGCTGTTCGGTTTGGCTCTGCACAAATGCATAGAGTGTATCGGCAGAGATTGTTTGAGAATAGTCGGGTAGATAGACATCGCCAACAATCTTCAATGCATCTTGAACTGTAGATAACGTCATTATTCCAATTCCGTCGATCTGCTGATATCCACCACGCTCAAAAAACCACGCCATTGTTTGTGCGGCCTCGGGAAAATTCGGATTCCAGTTTGAGTCTCGCAAATGCCAACCGCCAGCCTGATATAGATAGTTCTTTATTGGAGCCGGAGGCTCAACGTATCCTTGCAGTTGGCCATCGGGATTGTAAATATCGTCCACCGTAAACTCTGCTATTTTCCCGTTGCGAAATACAACATATGCATACGAGCCAAGAAATCCGCCGGTTGGCCGCAACTCGGTATTGTTTTCAAACGCCAAGATATATCTTTTTTCGTTTGTTTTACCGCTATCGCTTGCAGCATCAATCCCAGCGATGATCGGATACTCCTGAATAAACTCGGAAAATAGAGGAAAATATGTGCGTGCTGTATGCAAAAGCGGTCGCCATTGCGGATACACTCTCGCCATGACATCATCCAGAAAAGGAACGTATCGAAGATATGCCGTGTATGTAGCGTCCCATGTATAAAAACTTGTTGCACAGGTCTGTTCACGCGACTGCCACGATTGCCACTGATCCGATGTTATGAAGCTCTGCGAATCAGCGAAAAATGTTTTTACTTCTTCAAATTTTTGCTGACACGTTTGTGCTTCTTGCGCTAATCGCACCGAAGAAAAAATTAACGGTGAGAACGCCACCGCCGTTACTAGGAGAACAATCAAAAAAATGCCAATACCACGAATCATCACTCTTCAAGTGTAACACCAAGAATCTTGTCGCCTATCGCAATGTTGAGTGCAACATCCATGCCATTAAGCACAACACCAAAGTTTGTATACTGGCCGGTCAACCAAGAACAATCCTTGGTGCAGATGAAAAACTGACTGTCATTGCTGATTTTTGGATCGCCGCCTCTTGCTACTCCCAAACTTCCAACACCAAACGCTCGCTGAGAAAACTCACTGGGCATTTCACCTCCGCCCGTTCCGGTACCCAGAGGATCACCACCTTGAATCACCCAATCCTCAACGCGATGAAAGGTTAAATTTTTATAGAATTCACTCTTTGCTTTAGCCAAAAAGTTTTTTACGGTGTTTGGCGCATCTTTGGAATACAGCTCTACCGAAATGTTTCCCTTGCTCGTTGTGATGGTTGCTTTCTGCATTATTCCTCCTGTTTTTTGTGTCTTCATAAAAAACGCGATTCCAACAATTGCAATAATAAAAACACCAACCACTGCAAAAATAATCTTCGTCATATCCTCTCAATTGTATACCACGTTAAATGGTTTAAGAAAATAGCCGGAGAATCATCCACCAGAATTTGTTGAAAATCTTGGTATATCGATTTTCGTTCTTTCTGGTCTACGATACTTCGTCCATCTTCCAATAATTTATCCACGTGTGGATTGCGGTATCCAGTAAAGTTTGTTTGCTGTGTTGAGTGCCATAAATAATATTGATCCGGATCCTGCGGCGATTCCTGCGCAATCAGTAACACTTGAAAATTTGAAACATCCGGAACGTTGACAATTTTCAACTGCACCGCAATCTCTAAGTTCTTGCAGTCTGATTTATTCGCAACGTCTTTACTCTGCGAACAAGCTTTTACAGCCTCAACACCAAAAACCTCCCAAACCGATTTGATGTTCTCGGCATCTTTTTGGAAATTAGGTACCGTGGAAAGTTCAAACTCTATTTTTTGCTTAGGAATGGCCTTAAGTAATAGGGAGATCGCTTTTTCTTTATCAGAAGCGTATGTTTTTACCGTTTTATTGTATGCCCAGGAACGTGGATTTACTGGTGTTTCCGCGCGTTCATCGCCCTGTGACTTGGGCAATGCATAGTTAAGCGCCTGACGAATAGCTTTATCAAATATTGGACTATTGTTGTTAAAAAAGACTGCTAGATATTCACTCTGCTGAATAGTTGGCGTTGCCTTTACCCTCTTCCAACCAACAAAATCATATTGTGAACTTATTCGTTCTAAGATATCAACTTCCCCACGTTTAAACGCGAGGACTGCCCGATTTTCTGTGGGATAAAATCGATACACCAAGCGTTCTTGCGGCGACTCTAACTCTAACTGCGTAATTTTCCCACCTTCTTCATGCAGTCGATTCACCTTATAATCACCGGTTCCGATAATAACTGTTTCAGAAAAGACAAACCAACTTGTCTTTTTTTCTGATCGGAAAAGCGGTTGAGAAACAACAAAAGGAAATGGAGCGAATGATTGCTTGAGCTTAAAGATCACTTCATTTTGTGTGGTAAGCACCTGCGCGTCGCTAAAGTTATACTTCACATCCTGCGGCTGTAGTTGTTTACCATCTTGCCAAAACTTATTTTTCCCCAATACGAATCGATATGTTTTTCCATCATCTTCGGCAACCCATCGATCTGCCAATGCAGGAACTGAACTTCCAGATTGATCTATCGAGGTTAATCCATCACTAATTTTCCGCTGAATGTCTAATGGGAGCGTTGCCAAGGTAATCAATCCTGTACGACCAATATATCGCGTTGGTTTAACAGGAGAAATTGTTGAAAAAATCCGGGAAAGGAGGCTAAACATCACGATACCAATGACAACTGCGCCAAGAATCACCAGCCCATGCTTTTGGAGATACGCGGTAATGTACCAATATGTTTTCCGTATAAATTTCATGATCGAACAAGCGCAACATTTGCAATACTCAACAAAACGAAAATCACAATCCCCACAATGGTAAATGCAAACAATATTTTTTCTATACCACGACGCGTGTGGTAATGCTCACCACCACCACCAAGGATTGGCGAGATGCCGGTTCCTTGTGACTGGAGAAGAATCGCCCCTATCAGCATGATGCTGATGATCATTTGCGCTACTAATAACACGGTCTGCATAGTTCTCCTTTATTGTATACCCTGACAAGCGCAAGCACTTTTCTTCGCAATCAACAAACACTGCAGCCCTTGATTGCAAAGAAAAGTGCTTAAGCAGCTATAAAATCCACCCTAGGATACCATTTCCGAGCGAAACTAACAGCGACACCACAAATAACGACCAGAATTTCGAAAATGTGTACGCCGGAAAGATGAGCGACCCGAGAGTGAGTGATGGGATCGTCACATTTCCAATAGAGAATCCCGGAACAAGTAAAATAGCCAAGTACATCACGATGATGTTAATCATCCACGCAAACAGTCCAAAAGTAATAATGTTGATTGGCAACATCAGAATTTTCAAAAACGGCCGAACGATAACGGTCAACAATGTTAAGACGACTCCCGTTGTGATCAACACACCTAATCCTGCAAAACGTACATCAGGAAATACGCGAGAGATGAGGTATAACGACAAGCAAGTAAAGATAACGGTTTTGATGAGTGATTTCATAAAGTTTATACTGCTATTTTATCACAGCTTTCGTTCGTAATCTTTCATGTTGTTTCTTTGCAAACCGGTGCGCCTCGTCGCGAATTCGGCGCAATAACGTTGAAGCGGGATCTCCATTTTTCAACGGTGTCATCGTATACGTTTTTGTTTCCGGATGATAGAAAAACACACGGTCGGGATCTTTCGCGAGAGAGCACACGGGCACAGACCAATTCCACACAGACAACGCCGCGCGGAGCTGACCTTTGCCTCCATCGATCATCAACAAATCCGGCATGCCCCATTCCGGATGCTTTTGCCTTCGCATCAATGCTTCACGCACCATTCCGTAGTCATTTGGCGTTTCTCCTAACCGAATATTGAACATTTTGTACTCGCTCGGGTCCATTCTTCCTTTCGTTGCGACAACCATAGACGCAGTTGGTTTCGTTCCTTGTGTGTTGCTGATGTCATATCCTTCAATGTGATTGAGTGGATAGTTTTTGGGAATCGAAAGGTGCTTGGCAACAAGACGGCGCAGCTGCACCATCATCTCCTCCGACTCCTGGTGTAATAACTGCGGCAACTTCATGTCCAATGGCATCAGTCGTTTTTGTTTGGTCACCTCGTCGATCATCTGCAGTTGATCCCTCACCATCGCCGCCTCTTCATAGTGCTGTGTCTCGGAAGCAAACTTCATCTCGATTTTCATCTGCTGAACCACTTCAATTGTTTTTCCACGCAAAAAGGCGCAGAGATGATCGATCATTAATCCGTACTGCTGTTTTGTAACCAAACCAGCACACGCTCCACTGCATAGTTGAATGTGAACATAGAAACACGGTTTGCCGGTTGTCTTGCCTGTCGCCTTGCCAGTTTTTTTCTTTTCATTGCACCATGGGAAAATCGTTCGCGCCAACTTTAACACATACCGAACTTGCCCTGTGGAAGGAAACGGCCCAAATACCGCTTTAATACCTTTTCTCCCAAACACTTTTTGCTTTCGCGCAGTCAACACGCGGGGAAACTCGTCGTTGGTGATGATGACATATAGCGGTGATTTATCGTCCTTGAGCAAAATGTTGTAGTGCGGTTGATGCGCGTTGATCAGTTCTGCCTCAATCAGCAGTGCTTCTAACTCCGAGGTAAGCACCTGGAACTTGAGCTTAACTGCTTCCAACACGAGGTTTAGCGTTTTGAGAGCATGTTTGCCAACGCGCGTGTACGAATACACCCGTTTGTGCAGATCTTTCGCTTTGCCAACATAGAAAACCTTAGCGTTTTCGTCTAAAAACCAGTACACACCCGGCGAAGACGGCACAGACTCCAAAACCGATGCCCACCGCAACTTCGGGTCGAATATTCCCAATGGTTCCAACGGTTGTTTCATATTGAACTGTCTCATCTCCTATTGTAACGGTCACGGTTCCTTTTTGCCTTCCAAGGCTAATCAGACTGGTGGGTGCAACCAGAATCTCAAGGTCTTTCTTTTGGTACGGCAAAATGGTGAGTTTGTGCGTGCGTTTTCCGGAAAGCGCAAGGGTAGACGTGAGATCTATTTTTATCGGCACATCATACCATGCTGAACCTGTGTTATTTTCCACCGTGATGATGTTGGGTTTGAGGAAGGTGGGGGGCGCGAGCGTCAGCGAGCGCAGAGGTTCATTGGCGAGTGGAGTGAGTTTGACCTCAACATCTTTTCCTTCCTGTCCAGTGACCTTGTACATACCAGCCGAGTACGGTTTCTCGCTGGAACTTCCATGAATCACAAAGACAATGTGGCTAAAATCAAGCTTGTTGAAAAAATCAACCCCGTTTGTGGTCTTGCCCCAAGTTGGATCAACAGGAATCCAGAGTTTTCGCTCCTCATCGTAATATTCTGGCCAGGCATGAAGAAGATCATTGGTAAGTTTGGCGGGACGCAGTTTGGTGTTTTCTGTATAGCTAAATCCATTGAGCTCTCGCGCCGGAATGCCAGCCGCACGAGCGATCGCAATAAAGGTATCGGTAAATTCCTGACACAGTGCATTCGCCGGCGTTTGCAACGCCTCTGCACTTCCTCGCCGCCGTTGATCTCCAAGCGCTAAACGCTGGTAGTCGTAGTCATAATTTTGTACAAGATAATCATAAATTGCCCGAGGAGTCTTCAATTTCTTGGCTAAAAGTTGTACCTGTGGATCATTCGTCTCCCAAAAAGGTTGTTCCTTAAGGTATTGTTTGAGATCTTGCACCGGTTCACTCTGCATTGTTGGCTTCAAAAAAAGCGTTGCAATTCCAGTTGCCGTTACCGTCAAATCTTTTTGCGCGTTCACAGAGAATGTGGCGATCCAATTTCCATCCGCATCCGCATCAATCGAGTCGGGTTTAGGATCTATGGCAGTATAGACAATGTGTTGAAATGCGGTATCTGGAGGCAATGCCACTTGCGAAACGCCTTGTGAAATTGAAGGGTTGCTCAAATGATATCGCAAAGTAAACGCATAGTACTGACGATCGCCAAACAATATGTTAATCCCATTACTTGCGCTATTCCCAAAGGTAAATGTTTGCGTGCCATCTGCCGTATCAACTTTATACCCCGCTGGAGAGATTGCTGCTGGTGTTCCATAGACAGCCGGAACAATTACGCGCACAGTCATTGCTTGAAACATATCCTGTTGAGCAAGTTTTGGAACATCAACCTCTAATACTTTTCCCTGCGAAATTGCACCATCAGGATATTCGTACTCAATGGTAAATACACGCTCGTTATCTTTCCCGAGAATTTTATCCTTAAACTGCAACGCAATCGTTGTGCGTTTTTCGGTTTGTGTAATGTTGGTTTGCAGCTCTTTGCCTGACTGATCAAACACACGAATGTTCTTTACCGATGTTGACCCAACCTCCAGCGCAAACTGTGTGGAATAAATTGTTGAGAAATTATTTTTGATATGAATCTCGTTTTTCACTAGCGGAACACTCTGGCTTGAGATTGTATAGGTCGCATTGAGGGAGGTCGTAAATTCCTGAATCGCCAAAGTTTTAGCTGGAAAAGCAAGGATAAGTAAGGAAAAAAGACTGATAAAGACTAGGGTTTTTAGCACAAGTTGAGGATACCTGATAAGTTCATTGGAAGCTATATGCGAGCGAGCTTTACAGTTCCTTCTTCAAAAACTGTCCCGTGGCCGACTCAACATTCTGTGCAATCTCTCTTGGCGTACCAACAGCGACAACCTCACCACCATTATCACCACCTTCAGGACCCAAATCGATAATCCAGTCTGCATTCTTAACCACGTCGAGGTTATGCTCAATCACCACCACCGTATTCCACGTCTCCACCAACCGATCCAACACATGCAACAATTTTTGAATATCCTCAAAGTGCAGACCTGTGGTGGGTTCGTCCAGCAAGTACATCGTGTGCTCGGTAGATCGAATAGACAACTCTTTTGCCAACTTCACGCGTTGCGCCTCGCCACCAGATAACGTGGGGGCCGGCTGACCCAATTGGATGTATCCCAATCCAACTTCTTGCAGTGTTCTCAATTTATTCTGAATCGTTTTTGCTGCGCCAAAGAACTCAATCGCCTCATCCACCGTCATCGCTAAAACATCGGCAATATTCTTGTCTTTATACTTCACCTCTAGAGTCTCTGTGTTATATCGCGTTCCATGACACACATCGCACGTCACATACATGTCAGCCAAGAACTGCATTTCGATCTTCACTTGTCCCTCACCCTGACACGACTCACATCGTCCACCCTTCACATTGAAGCTAAACCGGCCACCCAAGTACCCGCGCACTCGCGCATCCTGCGTCATTGAAAACAATTCTCGTATTAAGTCAAAAATCTTGGTATACGTCGCCGGGTTGGAACGCGGCGTTCGACCAATCGGGCTTTGATCAATCAAACTTACTCGCTTTAAGATCGGTGGTATCTTCATATCGTCAATATGTCCAACATGCCCCTCGGTCACCTTTCCCAGCTTAGATGCTAGATTCTGGTATAGGGTGTCATACAGCAACGTGGACTTTCCAGATCCAGAAACACCGGTAATACAGATAAACGTGCCCAACGGAAACTCAACGTCAATTGTTTTGAGGTTGTGCTCGTTTGCACCCAAAATCTCTAACCGCTCACCAGGTCCCTTACGCGGAATGCACCTGCTTAACTCAACAATCTTTTTTCTACTCAAATATTTCCCCGTCAAAGACTTAGGATTCTTCATGATCTCTTTTGGCGTTCCTGCCGCCACAACTTCGCCGCCGTGTTTTCCTGCACGCGGACCAAAGTCCACAATGTAATCCGAGGCCAACATGGTGTCCCGATCGTGCTCAACAACGATGACGGAGTTTCCGGTGTCTCTCAACTTTTTCAACGTATCGATGAGGCGATGATTATCGCGCTGATGAAGGCCTATGGTTGGCTCGTCTAATACATACAACACTCCTGTTAATCCTGTTCCAATCTGCGAGGCCAATCGGATACGTTGCGCCTCACCTCCGGCCAATGTTGAGGCTTCGCGGGACAAGGTCAGATAATTGAGTCCTACAGCATCCAGAAACAAGAGCCTAGATACTAGTTCCTTAATAATAGGGGAAGCAATATAGCGCTCTCGTTCCGACAGGCCTTTACTTAGCGAAGTCTTTACCCATTCAAGCGCTTTATTGATCGCCAACTCGGTGACATCCGCAATGTTTAACTCATCAATCGTGATACTCAAACTTTCCGGCTTGAGACGCTTGCCGCCACAGGAAGGACAAGTTTCTTTGCGCATATATCGCTCGATTTCCTGTCGAATAAACTCAGACTCTGTTTCTGCGTATCGTCGCTCCAACTCGTGAATAAAACCAATAAACTTCTCCTGAATCGTGGTCTTTCGCCCAAATCGA
The DNA here is from genome assembly GCA_964364145.1 of uncultured Pseudomonadales bacterium. GTDB lineage: Bacteria > Patescibacteriota > Microgenomatia > UBA1400 > UBA12028 > CAYILC01. The sequence continues at coordinate 6,410 of CAYILC010000017.1, read as the reverse complement.
TTTTCTCCGTGAACTATATGCGTCTTATTATCTCCATACAGCAAGATCTTCTGAATATCCTCCGGCATTTCTTCAAACGGAACACGCGCATTACTTCCATATGTTTCAACCACAACGTCAACTAATCGGCCAAACCAAGTCTCATGTTCGTACATACGCGCAAATGGAATAATCGCGCCTTCACTCAAAGACAGTGATGGAGCAATCATTTTCTCCGGATCAATTTTTAACAATGTCCCTAAACCATGACATGTTTCACACGCACCATGTGGCGTGTTAAACGAAAAGATGCGCGGTTCGATCTCCGGCAGACTCGTACCACATGTTGGACACATGAATTTTTCCGAGTACATCGCGTCTCGCATATTCTCCGGCTTATCCGGAAAACTCAAAGACGGATCGTCAATGAACGAGGTAATCGCCAGCCCATCCGCCAACTTCAATGCTTGTTCAAGCGCTTGAATAATGCGCGTTCTATCCTGCTTAAATAGTTCCGCGTTATTGACAATCTCGCGAGAGAGCACAAACCGATCGATAACTGCGCTGATGGTGTGTTTATTGTTCTTCAATAACACAAAATCGTCATCCAAACTATAGACCGAACCGTCCACACGCACTCGTTGAAACCCCTGCTTCTTCAAACTCGAAAATAAATTTTGAAACTCGCCCTTTTTATCACGCACAACAGGAGCCAAAATCATAAATCGAGATGCTTTTTTCTTAACTAAATCTTCCTCAATTGAAACAAACATGCGTTCGGCAATTTGGTCCACACTCTGTTGCGCAATCTCACTGCCACAGTTTGGACAGTGCGGATGACCAATGCGCGCAAACAGCAAGCGCAAATAATCATAGATTTCGGTAATCGTTCCAACGGTAGACCGCGGATTATGCGAGGTTGTTTTCTGATCGATCGAGATCGCTGGAGAAAGACCCTCAATTATGTCAACGTCTGGTTTTCCCATCACTCCCAAAAACTGACGCGCATAGGAAGATAAGCTCTCAACATAGCGACGTTGGCCCTCGGCATAGAGTGTGTCAAACGCGAGAGAGCTCTTTCCGCTTCCAGACATGCCGGTGAGCACCACAAGCTTATTCTTCGGAATGTCGAGGTTCACATTCTTGAGATTGTGCTGGCGAGCTCCGCGGATTTTAATGACGTTGTCTTGCATATTTTTACCTTGCTGTTCTAAAACTGTTTAAAAACTCATCTTTCTCTGGTTTTGTTCCCAAACAAAGCACGAATGGACAGTGTAGCACGCACCGAAAGGAGTACGCAAGACTCTGGAGAGGGGAGGTTTTAACTCTTCAACTTTTCCA
>CAYILC010000017.1:0-5080 GCA_964364145.1 uncultured Pseudomonadales bacterium | reverse complement strand
CACTGCTGTTGCCCAGTAAAGACTGCATCTGGACAATAGCAATTTGATTGAGCTGTAACAAACGTTCAGTTTGTAATAATCCTTGCCGAATCAATTCAGCATTCATCCCTTCCAAGTTAGCTAAAACTACCAGTTGAGTTACATCAGCATAATCTCGAATGTTCCCATCTTTGCCCATATTTTCATCACGCCATTTTTTCGCGGTTTTGCCAAATAGGGTAACATTCAATACATCAGCTTCACTTGCATAAACTATATTGATCTGATTTTTCGAGATGTTTTCTGGAATTAGGTGAGTTTTAATTGCGTCCGTGTGAATTCTGTAATTGATTTTAGTGAGAGTTCGTTTGACATCCCAACCAGATTCGATCTTTTTCTGTTCGTCATTTTTAAAACGTTGAAACTCTTTAATAATGTAGAGTTTGAATTCTGCTGAGATCCAGGATGCAAACTCAAAGGCGATATCTTTGTGAGCAAAAGTGCCACCGCCATATCGACCAGATTTATTGATTAACCCAATAGCATTAACAGATTCGATCCAACGTTTGGGTGTAAGTGAAAAACTGTTTGACCCTGCTTTATTTTTAAACACATCGAATTCGATGTGTTTAAAACCCGGATTATTCAAATGTTCCCAAGAACTTTGCAATATCAGTTAAGGAGATATAATCAGATTCCTTTTTAAGAAAAGTGATGATTTCAATGCCTTTAACTGTAATTTTATGTGTTTTTTGAGTGGTCATATGAGTTTCTTTGCACTACTATGATTACTAATCATGGCAAATTTGCCATAATTAGAATGAATAGACTTATGCTCATTTCTTCACATGTTCTTTTGTTGTATCCGTTGTCTTATCCTCCCACATATGCAGCAACGCGGGGATCACCGAAATCACCACAATCGCACCAATAATTGGCAACATATATTTATCGACATCAGGAATCAGACTTCCCAAGAAATACCCTGTTAGTGTCATACCAACCGCCCACAAAAATCCGCCTATCACGTTGTATAAAAGAAAGGTTTTATACTCCATGCTTGCCATGCCAGCAACAATTGGTGCAAACGTACGAATCGCAGGCATAAATCGGGCCAAGATCAAGGTCTTGCCACCGTGTTTCTCGTAAAATCGTTGTGCCTTTATCAAATGATGCTTCTGGAAAAAAAATGAGTCCTTTTGCTTCATCAGCCAACCGCCAAGCTTTTTACCGGTCCAGTATCCAACACTGTCACCTGCAATTGCGCCAATCACAAACAATAGTAAAAGGGTAAAAATATTAAACACACGTTGTGAGGCTAAAAATCCAGCGGTGAACAACAAACTATCTCCCGGCAGGAAAAACCCAAAAAAGAGACCGGATTCTGCGAAAACCATAGCAAATAATCCAACATATCCAAGGCTTTGAATAAGCGGAACAAGATCAAATTGTGGAATTGTCATGCAATCCTTTCAAGGTAACCGTTCATCCTTAAGGCAATGGTGTTATGGTACGGGACAGCGCAAAACTTTGCAAGAAAACAAATTCGAAAACTAGAAAAAACCAATCTATTGAGTTCTATTCAATCAAATCTTCTTTACTCACCGTTAATCCTAATGAATCCTTCAATGCCGTTACACCTTCTTCTGGTGTAATACCACACGCTTTCACTGCCTTTGCGCACATTTTTTTAAATACCTCAAGATCAGACGATCTGCGATGTAAATTTACCGCAAACCATATGAAGGATTCTGACGCTGTTGGTTTTTCTTTTCTCATTTCTCTCCTTTCATCATTTTTTATCAGTTGCTGAATATGTTGTTTTTGCAAACGTCCAAGTTTGCACTCCAACTGTACGTAAAATATGCTCTGCCTCTTTCTGATTAAACGACTTAAAGCTGCGTTCCGATGTCATTGGTATTTTTCCAAATACAGTATCGACGCCACGACTTACACCGTTGTCATCACACTCCTTCGAGCGAGGGACTACATAAAACATTCCTCGAAAAAATACGGTGTTATATGGAATTTCGCTAACAATGAGTGCTTGAATATATTTTTGAATACAAATAATCAAATCTTTTGTGTTATCTGCGATGCATGCAATGCAAACAATCGGGTAGTCTTTAACAAGAGAGATATTAACCCTATGTCTCGTCTCTTTGTATTGCAAAGGGTTGTGTAAAATTGGGAGATCGGAAAAGAACACATGACAATGAAAATGATTCTGAGAAGCACCAGCTTTCCATGAATTGAATGCAAAAGAAAGCTCAGGATAAAGTTGAGATAACAATAGGAGATCTTCTGTATATGAGGACGCGAGATGTTGATTAAGTACCGGACATTCGGGTAAGAGAAGCGAATGATATTGTTCAGCTGGACTTCGGTTGGTAAGTACATCCCAAATATAGTTCTTTCCCAGCATTTTACCTATCTTTTGCTGAGCAAAAATAGCTTCATGTGATCGACAAAAGTCATCATTTTGTTTATGATGCTCAATCCAATATGGAGATTGCATTGGTTGTCCTCTTCCTATCAAATGTTGGGCACGGTGTTGATTGTGGTATGCAATATATTGCAGTGCTGTTTTTTCTTGAAATATTGGTCGTGAAGGAAAACGAATATCCCACTGCCATTTTAGGTTGTTTACAAGAAGTTTATCTCGTTGTGGCAATACAATTTCTTGATTATCTTTCACACTGCTCCTTGTTGAGGTAATAGAGAAAAGATGCAACCATAAGCCCATGAATTATTTCTCCAGATTGAATTTTTTCTTGAATCTGATTAACAGTGAGATATAGCGTCTCCACACTTTCAAACTCATCAAAATCCGTTTTGTCTGTTTTTACCAATTGGTTTGCGGTAAATACGTGACACATATTCGAAAACATTGCGGGGTTTGGATTGAACGCTCCTAAATACACAATGTTCTGTGTAGACAAACCTGTTTCTTCTGCTAACTCTCGTTTAGCAGCTTCGGTTGGAACTTCTCCCATCTCTACTCTCCCTGCTGGAAACTCCAAACTTACACTGCTTGAACCGTGACGAAACTGCTGTATAACCAACACTTCTTCTTGCTGGTTTAGTGGAATAATAACTACCCAATCGGGAGATCCTATAAGATGAAATGTGCTCTCCCTTCCTCGATCAGATGTTTTCGTTACTTTTTCTACGCTGAAAAATCCATTGTCATGAACTTTTTCCTTGATCCTAGTAATCCATTGTTCAATCATGGAAACCTTCCTTTCTCATTTTTCGCAGGCCTTCTTCAAAACTGATAGGTATTTGGTGAATTTTCTCGACCATATTTGAGGTATCGAGTGTTTCTTGAAGTCCGTGTCGCGAAACTTGATGAAGATGCATGTATTGTTTGCTTTTGATATACTTCGAATCTAAATCAAACTCTTTGCATACTGCTTGAGCGATTTCATATCTATTAAGGGTATTTAGACCTGCAACATGAAAACAACCACAGAGATTTTTTTCTATAACACTCTTAATGCTTTTTGCGACTTCATAATTCCAAACCGGATTTGTAAAACGATCATTTGCTAAGGTAATTTGCTTGCCATTCTTTGCAGATTCAATAATCCAAGTAACGGTATTACTGCGTTCCGATGGATTATTCCAGCCATACATCATGGTAACGCGCATTACTGCGTTCTTTTTTTCCTTTAGAACTACGTCCTCGGATAACTGCTTCATTTTTCCGTAAAAGTTGATGGGTTCTCTTTTGCTATCCTCAAAATATGAGGCACTTATACCTGCGAATACAGCACTTGAAGAAATAAATATGAGTTTCGCCCTAATAAGCTTTGTTAAAGCCACAATATGTTTTGTCGCCGTAAAGTTCACCGCTTTTGCGCGTTTTTTGTTTTGTTCACAACATTCGATATTGCCGATTGATGCGACATGAATTACAACGTCGTACTTGTGTGCCTGAAACACTTTTTTTAGTTGATGTGGTCTTGTGATATCAAGTTTTATTTGTTTGATATGTTTATAAGAGGATTGTGATAATTCTTTTTGCGAATACGTTCCAAATATTTCATATACATCATGGAACAAATCAACGAGAGCTTTACCTAAAAGTGAGGATGCTCCAATCAATAGTATTTTCTTTTTTCCCATATAGTTTCACTCATTTCTGATGTGTAACAGATATGTCTGTTTTCGAAATGATACATTGCACTGTGCTCAGTGTCGTTGACATATATGTCAACCGATTTTTTCAGGCGTAGTTGTATTGATTTTTCACAAGAAATTTGGGATACTGCTCAGTTAAATGAGTCATCTTTCGAATGCTCTCCATAGATACTACACACAAGAATTTGGACATCTTACGTTCATAGGTAAAAAAGGGTGTCAAGAACTTTCACTCTCAATGTGGCAAGAGTTAAATTACTCCAAAATTGATCCAAGCGTTCTTAGTAGAGTAATGCAGGGAAAACGTCTATTTACACCAGAACAATTGTTTGTTTTTTGTAAAATCCTTCATCTTTCACACACAGAAATTGAATATCTTTTTTATTGTCTTTCACTTGATCACTGGGAACGTGACAAAATTTCGTTTAATCACATATTTCTTCCTACAGAAGAAATTGTTCGATTATTGGATTCATATATTCAAGATACCCTTACTCACAACAAAAAAGAGTTGATTGTTTCAAAATTGTTGGAGTTTATTTCCAAGGCTGAACAGTACAAATCCAAACCATAACTTTAATTATTAACCAAGCTTCTGCGCCACATCCCGAATCTCTGCCGCCAACTCAAAGTTCATCGCTTTGGCAGCCTCGTGCATCTTGCGAATAAGCGCGCGGACATACTGTTTCTTTTCTGCAGGCGTAAGATCATCCGCATAAATATCTTGAAGATCGATGTGTTTTTGTTTTGTAATTTTGATATCGATATTTTTCTTACGACCGCTACCTTTGCCTCCAACCCCATACTCGCCAAATTCTGCATCTTTGATACGCGCAATCATCTGGTCACGAATCGGCTTTTGAATACTCAACGGACGAATGTTGTGCTTTGCGTTGTACTCCAGCTGTTTCTCACGGCGGCGACTCACCTCGTCTATCGCAGCTTTCATAGATTT
>CAYILC010000016.1:9052-16075 GCA_964364145.1 uncultured Pseudomonadales bacterium | reverse complement strand
TTTTGAAACTGAAACTCGGAGTCTTGCCCTTCACTTTTTCCGTATCCTGATAAATCGAATCGAATAAGTACGTAGTCGTCTATGAGGTATTTTGCTAGATCTAAAAAACTGGCAAACCCCTCGTCCTTATCCGTTCCATAGCCATGGACAAAAATTATCACGTTTTCAGAGTTTGTATTTCCTTCAACAAGAATGTCTAACTCCTCTCCAAAAATATTCTTAATTTTAGTGTTCATTGTTCTCCTCGTTTTCGTTCAAAATTAGTGTTGCGAACCACAGAGAGAGTTCGAGTCTATTTTCTCGAACAGTTTTTAACCAAGTAATCCTTTGAACCTCACGAATTCCATAAACATCATTAGGAATTGATTTTCGAATTATTATTTTCATAGACAGCTTGCTTCAATTAATATTATACAATCCAATAGGTTCGAATTATCCAACATTGGTAGAGATTCTTTTAGCTTTGGGGATGAAGAATTGCATAAATAATGAGAGATCGCGATCAGCATAGAGTGCACATTTTGGCTAAGGACCGGTCTAGGACCAGTTTTATCACTATAACTAATTGGAGTTAACTACGAATTTAATAGAAGAAAATAAGTAACCACCATTTGAATTACAACTAGTGCGATTGTTATTACTACTAATATTAATCCCCATTTTTTCCATCCTTTTTTATTCTTATAGTTTTTGAATCACCGATCGATCCTAGGATAAACATGACAGCCCCAGTTAAACCAATGACGGGCATCGCTCTTATAACTAATCTCCAAATATCGAATATCATATGCTTAGTTTATCACTTTATAAAATTTCGTGTTGCCCAGCAGGGATTCGGACCCCGATAACGAGATTCAGAGTCTCGTGTCCTACCATTAGACGACCGGGCATGTAGCAGGGGAATTTTACCAGATTTTTAGGTGAAAAGGGCGCAGGCCTGATTAAGTCGCTTCATTGTGGTTTCTTTGCCTAATACCTCGATTGTGTCAAAGAGTGGCGGAGTGGTGGTTCGACCGGTCACCGCAACACGGAGCGTCATAAAAAAGGCCCCGCGATTCCAACCTTTTGCGTCACACATATCTCGCAGAACTGTTTCCATTGGCAGTGCTTTCCACTTGGTTGCAACTTCAAACTTCTTTATGCTTTCATCAAGATACATTTTTGCTTCATCGGCTGTTCCTTTTTTTCCGACCAAATCTTCCTTGTGTACCTCAATATCGTGATAGAAAAACTCGGTAAGTGGGCCAATGTCTTTGAGTGTCACCAAACGGTCACGCACCAACGGCAACATTTTTGGCAATAGATTTTTTGGGAAATCAGCTGGCAGAAAAGGTTGCAACCGCTCAACAACCTCATCCAAACTCAAAACCTCACGAATATACTTCCCGTTCATCCAGTTGAGTTTATTCAGATCAAAAATTGGACCGGAAGTTTGAATGCGCTCAAGGCTCATTTGCTCAATAAATTCGTTGAGATTAAACACGTCTTTTTCATGCGGATGCGACCATCCCATTAAGCACAAATAATTACGCAAGGCCTCCGGTAAACATCCTTTTTCGCGATAGGACTGAACCGACACATCGTTCTTGCGTTTGCTCATTTTTGATTTGTCCGGATTGCGCAGTAATGGCAGGTGCGCGAATACCGGCAGTTCCCATCCAAAGTATCGATATAACAATATGTGTTTTGGCGTACTGCTGATCCATTCCTCGCCACGCATAATATGCGTAATCTCCATGCGGTGATCGTCCACAACCACGCCAAGATGATATGTTGGAAATCCATCGGACTTTATCAGCACCTGATCGTCTATCACATCCGAGTTGATCTCTATATGTCCACGAATTGCGTCCTCCCAGCCAATCACCTCGTGATCTGGAATCTTCATGCGAATCACATATTTCTCACCGGCATCAACGCGCTTTTCCGCTTCTTCGATTGAAAGTGCTCGGCATCGGCGATCATAATGCGGGAGTTCCTTGCGCGCCTGTTGCTGTTTGCGCATCTCGTCCAACATTTCTGCAGAACAAAAACAATAATACGCGTGTCCTTTTTCGATCAGTTCTTCCGCAGATTTTTTGTACATTGGAAGATTTTCTGACTGACGATATGGTGCGTGCGGACCGCCAATATCCGGACCTTCAGAGTGTGAAATACCAAGCCATTTCAGTCCATCAAAAATCACTTGCTCGGATCCTTCAACAAAACGTTGACGATCGGTGTCCTCAATGCGAATGATAAACTCCCCACCATTTTTGTGCGCAAACGCATAGTTAAAAAGTGCCATGTAGGCAGTACCAATGTGCATGAGACCTGTTGGCGAGGGAGCGATGCGGGTGCGGATGGTTTTCTTAGGGTTCTTCATGGGGATATCTTATCACCTTACCGACTTGCCGCTTAGCTTTTTCAACCAATTCACGTTTTGAAAGGTTGATGTAAGGTTCGAGCAGTATGATCGCTTCGTGTGGGCTCGCAAAGTGAGCGTAGCGAACCTGGCGAGTGACCTTGAGTTACTCGCATGTGGTCATGGGTCAGGTCCGAGAAACTTGGCTTAGGGGTTCAATTCCCCTCGAGTCCACAGTTCAATCTTGACGAAAGAAGATATGTGTTTTATATTACACGTATCTCGGACCTGACTCTTCATACTGCATAGAAGCTTAGGGAAAACACAGGGCAACCTGTGTTTTTTGTTTGCGGTGAGTATTTCATTGATTGCACCTATAGTTTTCACATCGTTGTTCACTTTTCTTTTTCACTAAATCATATAAAATAACTTCAATGAAAGAAGAAACAACGGAGCAACGCACCAAACGAATCCTGACTCAGATGAAAATAAAATATCCAGAAAAGAACGCTTTTGATCTTGATGGTCGGGGCATGCATTTTGTGTGTGAGGTAGACCCAACAGAGAATCATCCTGAATATGATCGCGCTGTGGAAGTCATTCTTTCAAGTAATCCGCACATGCATCTCAAAATGACTCAACACTATTCAATTCTTTCTGGGTCGCTTACTCTTTATGTTGGAGAAAAAGTTGTTGTCCTGCATTCGGGAGATACATATACAATTCCCCCAGGAAATGCACATTGGGCGACAAGTGACGATGAATGTTGGGTTGAAATATATTCGGAACCAGGCTGGACAAAAGAAGACCACATTCCTATAGCTAAAACGTCAGAAAGTTTATAGTCCAAGCAATCAAGACAGAGACTTTATTACACATTCTCCGTTGAGACATCATTTTTCAACCAATTCACCTTTTGAAAGGTTGCCGTAAGGTTCGAGCAGTATGATCGGTTTGTGTGGGCTCGCAAAGTGAGCGTAGCGAACCTGGCGAGTGACCTTGAGTTACCCGCATCTGGTTGAGTAGTCTATTTTGAGAAAACTGGCTAGGGGGTTCAATTCCCCTCGGGTCCACAAAGAACGAAGTTCCTGGTGGATGACCGCCGAGTCATCCACATCAATGAAAACTCGATATTGACGAATATGCATGATTAAATTAGAATGACTTATTCTTGGGATAGGCACTAACTCACCAGAGCTAGTACAGGGAAACCTGTGTTTTTTGTTTACTCCGCCTGTTTTACCGATTTCACCAAAATGCCTCTCAATCATCCATGCTATTATTGAGTTATGGCTTCAGCAAAAAAAACCAGCCCTACGTTGAGCGATGCCGCGTATGGTGGACGTCTCTTCATTAAGTTTGGCGCGATTGCGCTAGTCGTCCTTATGATAGGGCGGGTTGTGCTGAACATGTCCGTTAATCTTTACAAATTTTTAAATCCACCTAAAGCTCCGCCACCAACCTATGGCTTTGGTACATTACCGCCGTTGGAGTTTCCTAGCACTGGCCCTACAATCGCGTCTTATACCTTGCAAACAAAAACGGGTATGTTGCCAAAATTACAGACGCAGTTGCCGGTATATTTCATGCCGAAGCAAACGATTGGTGTCCTGTCTTTGGACGAGGCAAAAAAGCAAGCTGTGGCGCTCGGCTTCGCCTTCGCGCCAGAACAAACCTCCACCACAACCTACCGCTGGAAACGCAACTCCCCACTTCCCGCCACTCTAGACATCGACATCGTCAGCAAGCACCTCACTATGAAGGTAGACTGGGCAAGCGATCCTGGTTTTTTAAGTCAAAAGTCGCTTCCTCCACAACAAAGCGCGATCACTCAAGTGCGGGAGACGCTTCAGGAAGCCGGACTGTCTGCAATAGACATGGCAACAAGCGAGGCAAAAATCAGTTTCCTCCGCGCTTCCGGTACTTCGTATATACCTGCGGTGAGTTTATCCGAGGCAGACTTTATTCAAGTAAATATTTGGCGCTCTCCAATTCGTGAAACATATTCTCTAGTGAGACCGGATCCATTGCAAGGGAACGCGCATTTTATTTTCTCCGGAAGCAGAGACACGAATTCAAGCATTGTGCAAGCAGATTTTACGTATGCGCCAATAGACTATGAACGATTTGAAACCTACGGCCTCATTGCACCACAAACCGCTTGGCAAACATTACAGGCTGGCAAAGGGTTTGTTGCGCATATCGATGCCGGAGTGCAACAGGCAACGGTTCGCAATGTGTATCTCGCGTACTACGACTCCGATACACCTCAACGGTATTTGCAACCCGTCTATGTCTTTGTTGGAGACCAAAACTTTTTTGCTTATGTGCCAGCCGTCACTGTGTCAGCAGTTGTACCACCAAACCAATCCTCGAATCGATAGTTTTTCCACTTGTGGTTGGCAAACGACCAGTTAATCAACCTTTCGGTTTCGCCAAATCGATCGTTGCTTCCTAAAATCACGGTAATAATTGTGTGACCATCGCGAGTGGTTTGGGTGATGAGACATTGACCGGCGTCATCGGTCCATCCCGTTTTTACTCCTTCAATACCTTCTACTTTTCCCAATAGTTGGTTTGTGGACTTTAGATTGTGGACGAACTGTCCATCAACATCATTCACCGTTAGCGATTGTGTTTTCACGGTTTCACGAATAAACGGCTGTTTCATTGCTTCCTTGGTAAGGGTCGCCATGTCGCGTACCGTGGTGAGGTGACCAGCCTGTTCAACGCCGGAAACATTTTTGTATATCGTACGGTTCATATGAAATACGCGGGCTGTTTCGTTCATTTTTTGCACAAAGCCGTCGTATCCGGTTGGAAAGGTGTTTGCCAAAGCAAACGCCGCATCGTTGCCGCTGTTTATCAACAGTCCTTTTAACAAGTTTTGCACTGTGATGCGTTCACCCTTTTGAAGATTCATACTACTGCCAATCGCAGTGTTCTCATCGTTGATTGTGATGACTTTATCCAGCGGATACACTTCAAGCGCAACCATAGCGGTCATGAGTTTTGTGAGTGAAGCAGGAAAAAATTGAGAGTTGGGATTTATGGCAAACAACATACTTCCTGACTCCTGATCAATGACAATCGCACCTTTTGCCGAAAGGTTTGTTGGACGCCAGGACGATTTTGCTATGGGAATTACTGCAGAGGTTGGGACAGGAACTGGTGGTTGGCGGATACCGAAGCGAGATGGATAAAGCTGATATTGCTGAATTGCGTTGAAGCCAGGCTGGAGCAAGAGAACAAACGAAAAAACTATAAGACTGAGCAGAGTTTGCTTGCGCATAAGGGTATTATGGCAGAAATATTGCAAACCAGAAAGAATAGTTGTATAACCATGTATCAAGGTTTACTATGAACAAGATAGGCGATATGTCAAGCAATACCTTATATGCAGAGAAATGCATAAAGGATAGGGATGTTATTTGAACTTACTACAAATGAGCGAATAGATGCTCAAGAGCTTTATGGCAGAACACGTATTATAGCTGTGGCGATAAATGGATCTAAGTTTATTCTTTCGTGTGCCGAGGCCGAAGCACATCGCAACGAACAACAACTCGAGGAATTCATGATAAAAACTCTCACCGATCTTCATATTACGTATCAAAGTCTCAAACTTGTAAACGCGAAGCGTATGGCTGATCTTCAACCATCTTAAATTCTCATTCTCTACTTTTTCTTCTTCTCTCTAATCTGCAATCCCAACTCCCTCAACTGCTCCTCTTTCATCACTGCCGGAGCATCCATCACCGCTGTTCTGCCTGTTGAGGTCATCGGGAACGCAATCGCTTCCTTCAAAGACGTTTCTTGTGCCAACAACATCACTAAACGGTCAATACCCAACGCAATGCCGCCATGCGGTGGTGTTCCAACCTCAAATGCTTCCAACATGTGGCCGATACTGTCCTGAATCTCTGCATCAGAGTAGCCCATCGTACGCATCGTGGCCTTCAAAACTTCTGGTTGATATGCGCGAATACTTCCGCCTCCAGCCTCAAAGCCATTGCAAACTAAATCGTACTGCGCCGTGATAATCTCGCCGGTATGTTCACCAGCCAAATGCCATTTGATGTGTTCTGCAATTGGCGTGCTGAATGGGTTGTGCGTGAATGTCCACCCGCTTTTGCCATCACGAACCTCTGCCATATCTTTTGTGTCCACTTTCTTGAAGAATGGAAAGTTTACGACCCATGCAAAAGCTAAGACTCCTTCTTTTTTTTCTTCTTTTGTGCGTAGATCAAACTTGTCGGATCCGTACTTTTCTAAAGCGACTTTGTACTCAATCACTGGAAAGGTTTCATCTTTTAATTTTCCACCAACGGCTTTCACCGCAGTCTTCATGACATCTTCAGTCATTTGCATGACGTCTTTTTGCTCAACAAAACTCATCTCCACATCGAGCTGGGTAAACTCAAAACCGCGATCAGCACGAAGATCTTCATCGCGCATACATCGGGCAATCTGAAAATATCGTTCAATGCCAGCTGTCATTAAAAGTTGTTTATATTGCTGTGGACTCTGTGGGAGCGCGTAAAATTTGCCAGGTTGAAATCGGGATGGAACTAAAAAGTCACGCGCGCCCTCTTTGGTGGCCTTGGTGAGCATCGGCGTTTCAACCTCAACAAAATCATGCGCGTAATATGCCTCACGAATGGCACGAATAAACTTGG
>CAYILC010000016.1:0-9042 GCA_964364145.1 uncultured Pseudomonadales bacterium | reverse complement strand
GCGCATACGCATAATATTCTGCAATCGCAATCTGCGCAAATCAAGTTATCTATAGCTCAACCGAGCTTCTTCGTTAATATCCAGCCCATCTCCCTCAACTTGAATAGGGAGTTCTTTGGCTTTATTTAAGATTGTGTAGGACTCAACTTCGACCTCAATCGTTCCTGTTTCCAAGTTCTTATTCACGAGTTTTTCCGGACGCTGTTTCACCAATCCCTCAATCTGCACCACAGACTCAACCGAAAGCTCTCCCATCTTTCCAAAGCCGACACACTGGACTATGCCCGAGCGATCTCTCAAATCAATGAAGGTTAACTTCCCGTGATCGCGTTTAGTTGCAACCCAACCCTGGAGCGTAATAGTTTTGCCAACTTGCGTTGGTGTTTCTGCTGCGAGTGTTCGCATATATTTCCTTTCAAGAGGTATAAAAAAAGCACGTACCACTTTCATTGCGAAAGGGTCTTCGTGCCTGAAGACGGTGCCACCTTATCATTTCTCGTTCCAGCTGTAACGGGCATACCCGACGCCATCTTTGCTTTCACGTAGCGCACAACTTGTCTGTTGTCGACAGACTCAAACGTTGCTATAAACTTGCTATGAGTGTATCAACAATTTCCACGATTGACAAGGTGATGTTCACGCGATATTATATCCGACGATCTATGATGAATCAGTATCTTATTACCATCAATCATATTTTTGTCCTTCGCGGACAAGGAGGTTTGGTGGCATAAGATAACGAAAATCAGAAGCTTTAGAAAATACCAAACCTCCGAAAAAGACCCGGAGGTTTTTTGTTTCTCTGGAGATCATTCTGAGGATAAAGAATATGGCCGAAAGGAGAACTATACGAAAAACATGATGTATATCGAAACAATACCCACAACAGTTTGGGACTGGAAAGAGAGTGGCTCGCCCAAAACTGCTCAAGAAAGTATTGAACTACGTATGAGGCAGATACAAAGAAAAAGAGCTGCCGAAAAAGTAGAAGAAGATATAACAGAAAAATAAAGGAGATTAACTATGGGCAAACGTCTTGAAGATGCATCACCATTATCTGCAGAACCAGACAAAAAAAGTGAAAGAGGGCTTCCAGACCAAATTCCTTTTAAGTGGGGAGGGGAAAGAGGGGCAGATCATGGATCGAATAAAACGATACGGCAAGCAATAGGGATGGCGGGAGAACAGTATCAGTGGCTCCTTGCGCCAAAAGTTTTAGAGGAAAAAGAAGTACTAAAGTCTTATTACATTAGATCTGTTGCATCAGACGATCCAAGAAGCCTGCAATATCAAGGACTGGAACTTATCCCGGGAGGAAATTATATGCTCTGCCTTGTATAGATAGAAATATAAACAGAAATTAAAAATAAAGGAGGAATATGGTTTATAATATCGATGGTGTGCGAAGATACCAAGTAGTAACTCAAAAAGGTCCTGAAATAGTATATACGCGTGGACCGAATAATAGGGTATTAACTCCCTTTGAAGTTGCAACGTATATTCGAAACCTCACTAATGCAGCTACATTGGAAGGTGTAGCATCTAAGCCAATCCAACCGGATACACAGATGGGTTAACAAAATTAAAACAAAGGATATATGGCTTCACCAGGTGAAAATTGCGGTGCTAATGATCTTTGCGACTCACAACAAGCATATGAGTTAGCAAAAGATGGTCATTTAGGACCGAAATTAGCCTTCATCGCTTCGAAACATACATCTTCGGAAAGTTTTGGAGCCAGCAGTGAATATATAGCTTTTCTTGTAGAATATCGTAGAGCACAAGAGAGAGAAGCTGAGTTGGACTTTGGTTATGCTCATGTGCCTTCTAAGCGATCTTCTCATCGAACGCATCCATAAACGCTTTTACTATACCCTGCAACTCAACCTTTCCGTTCCACCAGTTTTGCTGTAGCGTACACAGAATATTCACGATTTTTCCAAGAATAAACTCTTCACTTTTCTCACCCTTCCCAAAAGCAATAGCCTGTAAGGGGATTGTTTCTCGTCTGTCTGCTGGTTGAAGCGTCAGCTTGAGATGTGCATTCTCTTTTCCCATCGCCCTCGCGGCAACAATTTTCATGTTCTTGAGTAAAAACGCTGGTTGAGGATTTTCCATGCCATGCGGTTCAAACTGCTCTAAAAGTTCAGCCGTATTTAACGTGACCAACTCCCAAGGTAACTCACAATCTACATTAAAGCTCTTTACCAGAAGGTTTTTTTTGATCTGCTCTTTTGCAAGTTTCATCAACCGCGTTCGAACAATCTCAATTTTTTCAGTCAGCAATGAAAATCCTGCAGCCATCGGGTGACCACCGACATCCAACAGATCATCCCGAATCTGTCGTAAAAGTTCGGTGATATTGATTCCAGGCAGAGATCGCGCACTTCCTTTTGCCGTCATTTTGCCACGACTAATCGCTATAGCGGGTTTTGCAAACTCCTCCGCTAACTTGCCAGCAATCAGTCCAATAACACCCTCGTGATACTCTTCGCTGTCGACAATAATAATATGTTCATTAATCCATGTTGATTGTTGAGTTCGCGCATGTTCGACCATCTTCATTGTCATATCCTGCCTCGTCATATTTATTCCCTGAATCGCACTCACCAACGGTTGAATCTTCTCCAACTTCTTGCTACACAACAATCGTAAGGCGTCCTTGGGATCGCCAATGCGACCCATCGCATTGATTCGCGGCACGATTCCATAGTTGATGGCATGTGTATCTAACTTGTCCTGCTGTAATCCAGAGATCTGCATGAGCATTTTTAAACCCAACCGTTGGGTTTTTTGTAAAGCTTGAATACCAAACTTTGCAAAACTTCTATTTGCGTTGAGCAATGGGACTTGATCCGCGATTGTTGCAATGGCGCAAAGATCCAACATCTCTGCTGCTTTTTTTGGATTCAACGCGTGCACCAACATCCACGCAACGGTGGTTCCACAGAGTTGTGTGGTATGAACCAAGGCGTCAACCGGAGGAAGTTTTTTTTCTGGCTGATGATGGTCGGTCAAGATTGTACGGATGCCTTCTTTTTTCAACCGAGCAAACGGTTCATGAGCAACAATGCCGTTATCAACGGTAATCAACAGTTGAGGTTTTTGTGATGGGTCTGCCAAAATGTCGTCTATCGCCGCCATCGAAAGACCATATCCATGCCGATCACGACTTGGAATAAATGGCATCGCGTGTATACCCATTTCGTACAATGTTTCCCACAGCACTGTCGTGGCGCAGATGCCATCGCAGTCATAGTCGCCAAAAACAATAACCTTCCATTTTTTTTGCTTGGCTTCTTGAATGAGAGAAACTGCATGCGCGAGTTGCTTTTCATCAATGCCGACATCTTTTGGCGTAAAATGAAGCGGAGAACGCGGAGATAAAAACTCGTCTTTCTCCTTTTTTTTCAAAAGCCTGCGGTTAACAAGCAAGATCTCTAAAAGTTCTGATTGTGACTGAGGAATTTTCTGCGATTTGAGCACCCATTGCATGGAAAGCATCATACCAAATAAACATGGAGAGTGCTGATCTAAAGAGAGTATAATGCTAAACAAAGTTAGGAGGAATATGCCAGCAGGATATGGATGGAGGGAAGGAATAGGTGTAGAAACAAGCGCATCACGGGGTGATTCGGTGCTTGATGAGAGAGAGGTGCAAATTTGGCTTGCAAAACCAAAACTTACGGCCGAGTTGAACAGGCGTTATACTCATCGTCCATTTACGTATATTCACTTCCATAATGTACCAAGACAAGATGTTGTCTTAACACAAGATGATTCTCTTGGTGAGGTAAAAACAGTCACTGTTCAACGCTCATCAGTATTTCCTCCAGGAGAAGTTCAATTTGCCATTTGTCTTGGAAACGAATATCTTGTTGTCGACTGGAATGATGTAATGACTGATGAGGAAAAGATGGAACTCGCGCAAAAGCAAGCTCAAGACCTAGGATCAGGATGGAGATGGCGACGAGGCTCGATCATTAAACCATTCTAGCCATCATCTCAACCTTAATCTCGTCCAAACCAGCCATGATATGATGTTTCCATGACCATTGCATTCCCCGATCCAGTAAAAAAAATCCTGCAAACACTCACCTCCGCAGGTTTTCAAGCCTATATTGTTGGTGGCGCGGTCCGTGATCTTCTACTTAACACTCCTGTAAAAGACTGGGACTTCACCACAAACGCATTGCCGGAAGAAATTCAGAAACTCTTTCCAGATAGTTTTTATGACAATCAGTTTGGAACGGTTGGCATTGCAGGAAAACATTTGGGCGACACCGAAAATTCCGAGGCAGTCTATGAAATCACTACCTATCGCAGTGAAGGCGTGTACACCGATCATCGTCGTCCGGACACCGTTGAATGGGGAAAAACTATTGAGGAAGATTTGCAACGCAGAGACTTTACGATCAACGCGATGGCCCTCGATGGCAAAAAAGTTGTTGACCCGTATCATGGTCAAGACGACATTGATCAAAAATTAATCCGTGCCGTTGGTGATCCAACCACCCGTTTTCAAGAAGACGCGCTGCGCGTGATGCGAGCGATTCGCATTGGCGCTCAATTAGGCTTCGTGATTGAGCAGAAAACATTGGAGGCAATCGCAAAGAACGCTGATCTCATTCAGCATATAAGTTGGGAACGTATACGCGATGAGCTATTTAAAATTCTAGTCTCACCATATCCTAAAGATGGCATCGAACTGCTCGCCTCCACCGGCTTACTCAAGCATATCTTGCCGGAACTTTTGGAGTGTAAGGGCGTTCAACAAGCGCATCACCATGTTACTGACGTCTGGACACATACTTTGGATGCCGTTGCAACGTGCCCTTCCAAAGATCCTATCGTCCGTCTGGCCGTCCTGTTACACGATATTGCCAAGCCGTTAACCGCTGATACATCAGGTAAAAATGTTACCTTTTATAACCACGAAGTTTTAGGTGCTCGTATAGCAAAACAGATTGGTCTGCGATTGCGCCTGTCCAAAAAAGATGCGCAAAAACTTTTTATTTTGGTGCGATGGCATATGTTCATGTACGACAGTCATGTAACCGACGCGTATATTCGCCGATTTATCCGCCGAGTTGGCGTAGAGAATATCCAAGACATTATTGCACTGCGTATCGCTGATCGCTTGGGTAGCGGCTCCAAGGCTACAAGTTGGCGGTTTGAGGAGATGAAAGAGCGCATTGAGGGACAGCTTAAGCAACCGTTTACGATGAATGATATGGCGATTGATGGAGATGATTTGATGAAGGAGCTGGGATTAAAACCGGGACCGCAACTGGGGAAAATTTTGCATGATCTTTTTGAAGAAGTGTTTGAGAACCCAGAAAAAAATGCTCGAGAATATTTACTAGAAAAAGCAAAAACACTCGCTACGGTTTCTTAGATTATTCGGCGGGTTTTGCTTTGAGTTTACTCCTAAGTTCTTTAACAGGTTTTGAGTTATACTTTCCAAGTATATAATGAAGGACAGCAAGAGAAAAATAATTGTTCATTCTTTCAGTAAATACTCCCTCACCAAGTTCTGCATTAATTTCTTCATCAAGACGCGCACTTAGGTCATCGACGCTTAGTGAGCGTGACTCCATCAATTGTTTCAATTCAAATGCTTCACCTTCAGGCATTTTGAATTCATCCACGAGAAGATAATAAAAGCGAAGGGTTGTCCATCTGTCCAGTCGATTAGAAGCGTTGACGTCTTTTTTCCAGTTCCATTCTGAGTGAGTAACTAGAGCTTCTCTTCTACTGGAAAAGTCTAAAAATGTGTTAACTTTTTCACCTCTGATTATGCTCGTTGTCATGTGTCTATTATCTCCGTTTATATCCGCCTATTGTATCACTTTGAAGGAAAAGTCAAGAAGACTGCGCATCTTTGGCGCTCACTCTACTTCTTTCTTCTTTTCACCATCTCACTCCACACTACCAACAACGGCGCCGCGGTAAACGTGGAGGAGTACGTCCCTGTAATCGTTCCAATCAACAAAGCCAGTACAAACCACTTCATACTGTCACCGCCCAGTAGCCACAACACAAACAACATAAAAATAATTGCCATGGAATTGTTGATGGAGCGCGACATCGTTTCGGTCACCGCGGTATTGATCACGTCATCAAACGAAAGTCCTAGACTTTTCTTACGAAGCTCGCGAATGCGGTCGTAGACCACAATGGTATCGTGCACAGAGAACGACAAAATGGTGAGCACAGCAGTAACAAATAATGTATCGACTTGTACTCCCATAAACTTGCCAAACAAACTAAAGATTCCCAATAACACGAGCGAATCGTGCAACATAGCGAGCACCGCACAAACGCCATATTTCAATTCATTAAACCGATAGGCAACATACAGCGTGATTCCGCCAGCGGACAACAGCATCGCGATCAATGTTTTTGTGAGCAACTCCTTGCCCAACGTTGGTCCAACAGTTTCAAAACTGACTTCCTCAACGGTTTTGAATGAGCTTTGAAGGGCGACTATGGCTTTTTCTTTTTGCATAATATTCATTGGTTTAGTCCGAAGTGTTACCAGATCTTTATTAATATGAACTTCATCCAACTGTACAATATCACCAAGCGACTGTTTAATGACGTCCTCATTCAACGATTGATTTTCTTTTGGCGTTATCACCATTTGCAGTATTGTGCCACCGGTAAAATCGATACTTTGCTTGAAGCCAAAGAATATCAACGAAATCACTCCGGGAATAATCACTACTAGGGAGATTGCAAAGTACAACCATTTCCATTTCATAAAGTCGATCATGTTTTGTTGCCCTCAAGTTTTTCTTTTACGCCTTTCACATTTCTTGAACGCATGACACTCTCCGCCGGATCCCGCAAAAAGATTCTTAACAATGTCCTCGTTACCACAATTCCTGTAAACAAGCTGATGCCGATACCTAAGGCCAAAGTAAATGCAAAACCTCGAACCATACCACTACGATTTAAGAACGAGAACTCAAATGGGTTAAACAAAATGAAACATGTAAACAGGGTTGCAATATTCGCATCTTTAATACTGTCCCAAGCTCTTCCAAATCCTAGCTTCATTGCCAACCCAAACGGCCGACCAGCCCGAAGTTCTTCCTTCATTCTTTCAAAAATGAGAATATTACTATCAACCGCCATGCCGATAGAAAGCATAAGACCAGCAATCCCTGGCAACGTTAGGGTAACCGGAATGAGTTTATATATCGCCAGCGTAATTACGGCATATACCGCAAGCGCAAGATCCGCTAGCACGCCTTTCCAGCCATACAGTAAAATCATAAACAACGCCACCAACCCTACACCAATCAGTCCTGCTCGCGCTGTTTTTGTGACCGCGTCCTGACCTAAACTGGCGCCAATCGTCTGTTGTTGCACGACTTGGATAGGAACCGGAAGAGCGCCCGCGTTGAGTTGAATGCTTAGTTGTTTGGCGGCTTCAATAGTAAAACCGCCGCTAATTTCCGCGGAACCCGATACAATCGCTTCGTTTACCATAGGAGCCGTCACCGGAATATCATCCAGATAAATAACCACTCGTTTGCCAATGTTGCGTTGAGTGATCTCGGCAAATTTTTTCTGACCTTCATTTGTAAACTCTATGGTTACCACAGGCTGGCTATCCTTATTACTAAACTGCACACCGGAGCGCTGAAGATCTTTGCCCGTTAGACCCGTAGATTCGTAGATTGCAAATGGGTCCAAACTTTGAGGATTTTCGATGTTTGCAGAAACCTTTTTTGTCGAAGGAGACGCAGGTTCTTCGCGAAAATCGAGTTGTGCGGTAGTACCAATCAACGCCACCGCCTCCGATGAGTTTGTCACTCCAGGCAACTCCACAAGAATGCGGTATTGATCATTCGCTATCGAAGTTTGCACGGTTGACTCGCTTACTCCATACAAATCTACGCGTCTGGCAATAATCTCACGCGTACTTTGAAAAGCGGCTTCACGGTCTGCTTGCGAAATCTTGGTCATATCAGCTTGTAGTGTCACACGCGTCCCGCCCTGAATATCCAACCCCATACGCAATTCGAGATCCCGACGGAACGGGATTCGCAACTTGGGTAATTGAGTAAGATCAAGCGGTGGGCGTTCAAAGGTATATGCTATTTCTCTATTGAAAACTTTGAAATGGATTGGAACCTTTGAAGGCAACGCAATAAACATCGCCAATACTGTGAGGATCATGATGAAAAATAATGTTTTGTACGGAGGTTTTGCGTTCATGGCGATTTAACTGCTATGCAATTTGTCTACTATATCACTCAAGCCAGTCACGGTGTCTGCGGTTTTCGTTCAAGCATTTCTTCTTCATTTCCAATGACCATGACGCGAGGAAGCTCGAGAATGCCCAATAAAAACGGATCTCGGCGATTCTTGCGGAACTCAAACTCTTCCTCTGCCATCACGGTGTAGTTGATCTCGTGTCCGCGCTTCTTTTCCTCTTCCCGAACAAGCGCCGCAAGTTCCGGCAACACAATATCGCCAACAACGAGAATCTCAACTTCATCATGTCGATGTTGCTCATGTTTGGAAAACTTTCCGGTGAACATCACATACTTCACGGTGCCAAGTTTCTTGCGATTCTTCTTGATTTCTAACCCTAAACCGGCTGTTTTGGCAACCAACCGCATGAGTTCTGGATAAAAATCGTAGGAGTGATTGAGGCTAAAGTATTTTCGATTCCCACGATCTTCCGACCGAACCATTCCTGCGGAACTCATTCGATCCAGTTCGCGCCGAACCGCGTTGATTTCCTCGTCCACCTTGCGCGTAATCTCACGCACATACCACATCTCACTTGGGTCCTCGAAAAAGAGTTGCAACAACTTCACGCGAACCTTGGACAGGATGAAATCAGAAAGATCTGCCATAATTTCCTCCGCGTTCACTTTACACGAATGTATTGAAAAAAGAAAGTACTCAATTGTAAAAATTTGCCGATTTAGGCCTCACTTCTTCATGAATTGAGTACTAGAACGTCGGCTTATTATCCAACCCTACCACCGAGATCCAAATCAACCCGCGGACAAACTG
>CAYILC010000015.1:0-16485 GCA_964364145.1 uncultured Pseudomonadales bacterium | reverse complement strand
GGGGTGTACGCGGTCTGAGTTCGATTCTCAGCACTCCGACATTAGATTGATAGATTAGTTATTAGTCATCTTAAGTTTCCAAAGTTTATACAACGAACCGCACCAATTACCGTTTTGTAATCGTTCTGTAAGGTTCGAGTGGTATAACAATGGAAATGAAAACGATTTCAGCACAAATACTACACGTTCTTTTTACGAAACAGTCATATCTTTATGTATATGATTTAAGCAAGCTTACTTATGGAGGGTTTTTTCTCATTAGTATCCTTCAAAAACAGTTTGGGTATGCTATTATTGGGTTGATATCTTTTCTTATACTTTTTATCTTAGGGAAGTATATGGAGCAAATATGTTTGAAACATTAAACAACACTATCGATCCTGTACTTGTTTGGTCTGTTGGATTAGGTCTTTTTGCATTTACCATCTTTGTTCTTGGTATCATCGAGAATCGAAGGTTGGACAAAGAACGTCAAAAACGCACACACTCGTAAGCCATACAAACTTAAACATTATTTCTGCCCAGAAATAAAGGAGAGATATGCCGATCGCTACAAAAACAGTTGTTCCACCAAAAACAACGCATCAGCCAATTCAGCACTCGGATGAAGGCGGGATAAAAGGCGAGAAAATGCAGGCTTTAAGCATTGCCATGCAGCAGATTGATAAAACGTATGGCAAGGGTTCAATCATGCGGTTGGGTGAGCGGATGCAAAATCAGGAAGTTATTCCATCGGTTTCTAGCGGATCTATCGCGCTTGATGTGGCGCTTGGCATCGGCGGTTTCCCTCGCGGAAGAATTGTTGAGATTTATGGACCAGAAGCCTCGGGAAAAACCACGGTTTGTCTCCACGTTATTGCGGAGGTTCAGAAAAAGGGTGGTGCAGCGGCATTTATTGACGCGGAACACGCTTTAGACCCACAACGCGCCGAGGCTATTGGCGTCAAACTTGATGAACTGTTAATCTCTCAACCGGACAACGGCGAACAAGCGCTCGAGATTACCGAAACGCTGATTCGCTCCGGTGCAGTAGATGTGATTGTTGTCGACTCGGTTGCCGCGCTTGTTCCAAAAGCAGAACTTGAGGGTGATATGGGTGACGCGGTCATGGGTATGCAAGCACGTTTGATGTCGCAGGCATTGCGAAAACTCACCGCAGCCATCAGTAAGTCAAAGACTCTCCTTATCTTCACCAACCAACTGCGTATGAAGATCGGCGTCATGTTCGGCAATCCCGAGACCACAACGGGCGGGCAAGCGCTTAAGTTTTATACCTCGATTCGCATTGATATGCGCAAGATCGGGAATGTGCAAGAAGGGGAAGTGATCATCGGCAGTAGACACCGCGCAAAGATTGTGAAGAACAAGATTGCCCCACCGTTTCGCACAGCAGAGTTTGACATCATGAATAAGGGAGGTATTTCCAAGTCGGGTAGTATTATCGACGTGGCGTCAGAACTCGCAGTTGGTGTTCTCGAGAAAGCTGGCAGTTTTTATAAATATAAAGGTGAGGTGCTCGCGCAAGGCAGAGAAGCGCTAAGACAAGAACTCGAGCAAAATCCAAAGCTCATGCTGGAACTTGAGAACGCAATTCATGCAAAGATCAGTCTTGGCAAAGTGCCCCGAGATGTCAAAGAAAAGATTGACTAATACGTATTTTCATAAGATTGACGCT
This sequence comes from uncultured Pseudomonadales bacterium, assembly GCA_964364145.1. Taxonomy (GTDB): domain Bacteria; phylum Patescibacteriota; class Microgenomatia; order UBA1400; family UBA12028; genus CAYILC01. The sequence continues at coordinate 14,810 of CAYILC010000015.1, read as the reverse complement.
CTCCCCTTAGTACAGTACAATGCAGGAGCTTTGAACGTACTGGAATATTAGCCAATTTGCTTATGTCATTGTTGCAAGTTTTAACTCTAGCAGGCAAATAATCACCGGATTCCCGGGTTTCTTCCCGTACTTTTCACAGCACATGTTTTTTGTCATGTAATCATGCAGTAATGCGTATAAAGGAGTATCTATGTCATTCTTTGGAACAATTTCAAGCATGTTCGCACAGCCGAAAAAGCAAGGTGGATTTCAACCGCAACGTCAACAAAAGAAATCGATTCAAGTAAAAAGTCAACCTAGGGTTATTCCGCTACAAAAACAGGTTCTGGCCTCACCACAGCCACAACGTCAATCTGTACCAATGGACGATGCGCAACTTCGCGAAGCGCAGGCGCGAGCCCGAGAGATTATCGTCGAGGCAAAAGACGAGGCGCTCGCGATCCGCGAGAAAGCAGAACGCGAGGCTCGGCTACTTCGACAGGAAATCAGCGATAAAGAGCGATCTTTAGATCAAAAACTTTCTTCCATCGACGCCCGACTAAAACTCTTGGATGATCGGGATAAAGAGTTAGAAACTAAACGCGCGAACATCGAGAAACTCAAAGAGGAAATCGAGACTTTGCGCAATCAATTCGTGAAAAAACTCGAGCATGTTGCCGGGCTCACTCGTGACCAGGCAAAACAGCAAATTCTTGAAAACTTAGAAACCGAGCTTGCAAAAGATACCGCGCAAATGATCCAAGCGGCCGAGAACAAGGCCAAAGAAGAGTCCGATGATAAAGCGCGCGAGATTCTCATCGATGCCATGAAACACGGTGCAACCGAGTACGTGCCAGAGTACACCGTTTCTATTGTGAAGATTGCGGACGATGAAGTAAAAGGTCGCATTATCGGCAAAGATGGCCGAAATATTCGCTCTTTTGAACTTATCACCGGTGTTGACGTCGATTTGGACGATCAACCAGGCCAAGTTCGCTTGTCGTGTTTTGATCCGGTCCGCAGAGAAATTGCTCGCATCACGCTTGAGCACCTCATTAAGGACGGCCGTATCCAGCCAACTCGCATTGAGGAAACTGTTCAAAAGGTGACATCAGAGTTGCAAAAGGTCATGTACGAAGAAGGCAAGAAGCTCTGTCATGCAGTTGGCATCTACAACCTGCCAGCAGATCTCATGCAAATTCTTGGGCGCTTCAAGTATCGCTTCTCATATGGCCAAAATCTCATCGCCCACACACTGGAAGAAACCAGAATTGGTATGGCGCTTGCCCAAGAAATTGGCGCAAATGTTGAGGTGGTAAAACTTGGGTGTTTGCTTCATGATATCGGCAAAGTCGTCAATGATGAGGAGGGCAGTCACGTTGAACTTGGCGTGAATCTGCTCAAAAAGTACCGTATTCCGCAAGTCGTGATTGACTGTGTAGAACAGCATCACGAAGATACACCGTTCACCTCAAACGAGTCCGTGCTTGTGTATATTGCCGACGCAATTTCCGGCGCTCGTCCGGGTGCTCGATACGAAAACTATGACGAGTATGTGAAACGCTTGACCAATCTTGAGACTATCGCAAAAAGTTATGATTCCGTTCGCGAGGCATATGCTATTCAGGCAGGTCGCGAGGTTCGCGTTATATTGAATCCGGACACCTCAAAAGATGATGATGCAGTTGTGCTCTCGCACAAGATTAAAGATCGTGTACAAGCCGAGATGACCTATCCTGGAACAGTGACTGTTACCGTGATTCGCGAGGTAAGAAGCGTAGATGTGGCGAAGTAGCTTGATTTATGCGGGAAAAATCGCTAAGCTTAATTGAGTTCGATTGCACTGCCGTCGAATATATCAATATATAAAGGAGAGCGTATGACAAAGTCAGATCTTATCGACATAGTTGCAAAGAAAGCACATCTTACGAAAAAAGCAGCAAACGATGCTGTAGAAAGTTCCTTGGATGAGGTAATGCGTTCACTCAAAAAAGGGGAAAAGGTTGTCCTTTCCGGATTTGGCACATTCTATCTCGGTAAAGTGAAAGACAAGCAAGTTGTGCCGTTTGGCAAAGAAGAAAATCGGCAGACCATCAAAGGACACCGCGTGGTGAACTTCCGCGTTGGAAAACCGTTCAAAAAAACTGTTTGGTAAGCGAATTCACATCTTCTGCTCGAGGCAAACCGTCCAAATTGCCTCTCGCAAAAGAGTGAATTCTTTCCATCTCTCTTCGCTTCAATGTTCGATATAATACCCCTATCATGAAAAAATGGTTTGCGTTATGTCGTCTTGAGATTATTCGTTCCTTGGAATGGCGAGCGGAAACATTGTTGTGGGTTATCCTAGACATCTTTCCCACACTCGTCTTTGCAATTGTGTGGTTCGCTATTTTTCGCGACAAGCCAACCATTGCAAATTTTTCATTCTCACAGCTTGTGGGGTATTACCTCGCAATTCAAGTTATTCTTGCCATGACAGAAAATCATTTTGACGAACGTTGGGTTGAGTATGTTCGATATAGCAAGATCGATCAGTACTTTATTAAGCCTATGCCTATGCCGCTGGTTATCCTGCTTCAATCACTCGTGAGAAAATTCATGGCATTCCTTCTTTTTTTATTACCATTTAGCGTCGTTGTATTAGTGTTTTCTTCCCTAGGATACGTGCAGATAAATCTTATACCTCTTTCAGTACTTTTTACTTTACTTCTATTTATGGTCTTTACATTTGCATTAAGTTTCTGCCTCACATTTTTTGTGGTGTTGGCAAGTTTTTGGATTGAGGAAGCAAATAGTTTTGGCCATTTCCGATGGTTGGTAACGAGTATCTTTAGCGGAGCACTTGCACCGCTTGCTTTTTATCCACAGTGGCTTCGGCAGATCTCAAAATATCTTCCATTTCAATACGCAACCGCAACTCCAGCTCTTTTGATTTCAAAACAGCAGATTAATGCTGGAGTTTTCAACGAATTTGCGATACTCGTTTCCTATGTTGCGGTACTCATGTTTTTAGCACATTTTTTTTGGAAAAAAGCGGTGAGGAAATACACCTCTGCGGGAGGATAAAATGAGAGCGAATATTCGAAAAGATCTATGAAAAAATACTTGATAATTTGGGTACAAATGATGAAGATCTCGATCCAGCGTATGGTCGAGTATCGTTCAGATTTCATCATGTGGAGCGCTGTTTCTCTTTTCTGGACATTATTTGCGCTACTCTTTTACGACATTATATTCTTGCAAACACCAACAATTGCCGGATGGTCAAAACCACAGGTGTATCTTCTTATCGGCGTATACATGATTATCGACAGCTCTACTTGGGGGCTTTTTTGGCGGAGTATTAAAACATACGTGGAGTCGATCTTTGATGGCAAACTTGATTTTGTACTTGTTCAACCCATCGATCCACAGTTTCAACTTTCGGTAAAGTACGCAAGCTTTACACAGTTGCCCAGATTGTGTATTGGCATTTTTCTTGCATTAAAGTATCTCCCTCAAATACATCTGTTTCAGTTCATCATGTTTTTTATCCTTCTCATGATAGTTCTGCTTATTATTTATTTACTTTGGTTTCTCACCGCGACCATAACATTCTGGGTTGAAAAACTTGAAAACATTACCGAGATTGTTCCATCACTTCGAAGAATCTGGAACTTTCCATCAGACGTGTATTCTGGTCCATTGGGTACACTGTTAACGGTAATCTTGCCACTTGCACTCATCTCAACAACGCCAACACGTTTTCTCTTGCATGACTACGCCTGGAACGAGGTTGTGATTTTGATTGTGTTTGCCGTCATTCTTTTTATTATTACTCGCCTCTTTTTTCTCTACTCGTTAAAGAGGTATTCAAGTGTTGGCTCATAATGTAGAATAGAGGAATTCGGAAACGGAAAGAATATATGTCCACAGTTATCAGCGTGAACAACCTAACAAAGCATTACAAGGTATATAAAAAAGAACCGGGTCTATCTGGATCTCTCAAGGCTTTGTTTTCGCGCACGTACGAAACAGTGAAAGCCGTTGACGATATCAGTTTTGAGATTGAGCAAGGTGAGTTGATTGGATTTATCGGTCCAAATGGAGCAGGAAAAACAACGACTCTTAAAGTTTTATCCGGCTTGCTCTATCCAACTTCTGGTGAAGTCTCGGTTCTTGGATATAATCCATGGGATCGCAAGCCTGCGTTTCAAAAACAGTTTTCACTCGTGATGGGACAAAAAAATCAGTTGTGGTGGGACTTACCTGCTATCGAGAGCTTTTTATTAAACAAAGCCATCTACGAGATTCCGGACAAACAATACAATAACACTCTAGATAAATTGGTACATTTGTTGGATGTGAAAGATGTCTTGAAAATCCAAGTTCGTAAACTTTCTCTTGGTCAGCGTATGAAATGCGAGCTCATTGCCGCGCTTCTCCACAACCCAAAAGTGTTGTTCTTGGACGAACCGACCATTGGTCTTGACGTGGTGATGCAAAAAGTGATGCGCGACTTTATTCGAGATTACAACAAAGAATTTGGCGCCACGATTATTTTGACCAGTCATTACATGGACGATGTCAAAGAACTTTGTAAGCGCGTTATTATTATTGATCATGGGAAAAAACTGTTTGATGGCGTACTTCAAAATATTATCGACAAATATGCAAAAAATAAAATTTTGTCTGTCGTGCTTTCAACAGAAACAACCAAAAACGAGTTAGAAAAAATCGGTGTTGTAAAGTCCTACGACTTCCCACAAGCGACAATTTTAGTACCGCGTAAAGAAGCTTCTAAACGGGCAGCGGCGCTTTTAGAGAAGTTTTCGGTTGCCGATATCAACATTGAAGAGCCACCAATTGAGGCAATCATTCGTGATGTTTTCCAAAATAAAAGCTAGAGCCCATTTCAAAAAATATTGGGCCGTGATCGCCATGAGTTGGTCGAATGGTTTTGCATACCCATTGAGTTTTTGGATGTGGCGGGTGCGACAAATGATGTCGATGGTGATTGCGATCTCACTTTGGGAATCGATTTTCCGATCAACCCCACAAGTGTTTGGATATTACGGGTCACAAATGCTTACATATATCTTTATTTCAAATATCGTTGGATTTGTAACGCTCTCTTCACGAACAATTGAGGTTCCAAATGTTATTCGAAGCGGTGACTTATCGCTGTATCTCATTCGACCACTGCAGTTTTTTGTGTATTGGTTTAGCCGAGACATCGCCGACAAATTTCAGAATGTTATTTTTGCAACGTTTGAGCTCATAGCACTCTATTTCATCTTCCATCCAACACTTATTGCGCCAACACATCTTGCAACTCTTCTCATAGCGACACTTGCGGTGTTTGGAGGACTTGTTATGTACTACTTCATCAATATGATCTTTGGATTTTTGGCATTTTGGTCGCCAGATGTTTGGGCTCCACGCTTTCTATTTTTTGTGATTATGTTTTTTGTTTCCGGAAGCACTTTTCCGCTCGATATTTACCCCCCTGCAATTGTAAAAGTTTTGTCTTTTAGTCCATTTCCATACTTAGTGTTTTTCCCTTCTAAAATCTGGCTGGAACAAGTAAGTTCCGGACAGATTTTCCATGGATTTATCGCAATGATGAGCTGGATTATCGGTCTTGCTTTGTTTGCTTTGTTGTTATGGAAAAGAGGAATTCGTGGATATTCATCGGATGGGCGGTGAAATGCTTACTACACTAAAAAAATACACCGGCATTTGGTTAACCTTCGCAAAGTACGAACTTTTAAATCAGTTCTCTACGAAAATGTCGATGATTTTCTTTTTCATTGGAAAGATCATTCGATTTTTGTCATTTTTCGTCATACTTTTATTGCTGAAAAACAACACAAAAAGTATCGCAGGCTACACCATAGATGAGGCACTTATCTTCTATTTAACCTTTAACTATATTGACGTAGTTGCACAGATGTTTCTGCGTGGAGTGTATATGTTGTCGGGTAAGGTGCGCAGTGGCGAGTTTGATTTCTTCTTAATTCGACCCATCAGTCCCTTATTTCGATCTTTAGCAGGATCTCCAGATTTTAATGATGTTCTTCTTTTTATTCCTCTCACGATTTTTTCTGCTTGGTACATTGCAGTTGCATTACCTCACCTAACATTACAGCATGTTATGTTGTATTTGCTCTTGTTGGCAAACGGATTATTAATCTCGTTGGCATTTCATATTTTCGTGCTATGCGTTGGTATTGTTTCAACCGAGATTGATAACACCATCATGCTCTATCGCGATCTTTCAAAAATGGGGCAGTTCCCAATGGAAATCTATCGCGAACCATTGCGTGGAATAATTACCTTTGTGATTCCTGTTGGGATTATGATGAGTGTTCCTGCAAAAGTCTTGCTTGGTTTTAGCAGTGGGCCGCTTATTGTTATTTCTATTGGAATTGGGATTCTTGTGTTTTTGCTATCACTATTTACTTGGGATCAAGCACTCAAAAGATACACTTCTGCCTCGAGTTAAGTGTGGTACAATTCACCAGATATGCCAACCTATTACATCCACACATTCGGCTGTCAAGCGAACAAATCGGATTCCGAGCGCATTGCTGGTGACTACGAGGCTCGTGGTTACACCATAGCAAAGTCGTGGAAAACTGCCGATGAAATTATTGTGAATACGTGTGCCATTCGTGAACGTGCCGAACATCGCGCGCGTTCATTCATTTTTAATGTTGCCAAATACTTTCAATTATTGAAGCAAAAAAAGCCAAAGATTATTTTAACCGGGTGCATGACGCACCACGGAGACAAGAAGCTCTACGAAATGATTCCTGCATTAGATGAGATACTTCCAATTAATGAAGTGGGTTTCAACAGCGCTGTTGTGCGAAAAGACAAAAAACACGCATGGATTCCGATCTCGGCCGGATGCAACTCGTTTTGCACATTTTGTATTGTTCCATACTCGCGCGGTCGCGAGCAGTCACGACCGATGAAAGATATTTTAACCGAGGTTCGCGGTCTTGCCAAAAACGGCTTCACCGAAGTAACGCTGATTGGACAAAATGTGAATTCTTGGGGGTTGGAAAAAGTTGGCATCGGATTCCGCAAACTCTTGCTTCGCAAAGATGTTCCGTTTACTCGCGAAGACTTACCAAACAATCAATCGCAATACTTGCAAACACATAAAACTCCGCCGTTTGTAAAGTTACTGCAAGCCATAACCAAAGTCCCCGGAATTAACATCGTTCGATTTATTACCAGCAACCCTTGGGATTTCCACGATGAACTTATTAACGAGATCGCTTGCAACAAGAAAATTGATCGATATGTCCATCTTCCCGTTCAATCCGGTAGCGACAACGTACTCTATCGCATGAATCGCGGGTACACCAAGAAAAACTATCTCGATTTGGTAAAAAAATTGAGAGACAAGGTTGCAAACGTGGTGATTGGCACCGATATTATTGTTGGTTTTCCGGGAGAGACCGATGACGATTTTAATGAAACCGTTGACCTTGCGAAAAAAGTTCAATGGAAAATTGGATTCGTGGCAATGTACTCTCCAAGACCGGGAACCGCCGCATGGAGAATCTATCCTGATGATGTCCCACATTCCGTGAAAAAAAAGCGGTGGGAAATTTTGGATAAAATAATTAACAAAGACACGATGAGCGAACGTCCAAAGGTTGTGTAATGAACTCAATGGGAAAAGCACTTTTTATTGTTGGCCCAACCGCCACCGGAAAAACAAAACTGGCACTTCAAATATTGAAAGTGATCCCGAGCGTTATTATTTCTGCAGACTCCCGACAAGTATATCAAGGCATGGATATTGGAACCGGGAAAGACACACCGACCGATGGCACAAAGATAGAGTTGCTCAATGAAGTATTTCCAAACGAAGAATGGAGTGTGTCACATTTTCAAAAGCGGGCAGAAGAACTAGCAAAAAAAGCGTGGAACACCAACAAGTTGCCGATTTTTGTTGGAGGAACCGGTCTCTATCTCCAAACATTAGTTGAGGAATACGAAACTGTGGATATTCCACAAAATCTCGAACTTCGAAAAGTCTTAGATAAACAAGATATGTTAACTTTACAAAAAACGTTAGAGTCTGCAGATCAGGAACGCTTTCTTTCTATGAACAACTCGGACAAAAACAACGGGAGGCGCCTTGTCCGTGCAATTGAGGTAGCCGATTATCTGCGCACTCACAAGCAAACACAAAGACGTCAAACGCACATGTTCTCCGATGTCCTATGGATAGGACTTACCGGAGAACTACGAGATATAGAATATCGTATACGAGTTCGAGTAGAGGATCGTATGAATGCCGGCATGATCCAAGAAGTTCAACAGCTAATCAAAAACTACCCCTCCTGGAACTTTCCTGCTTTTTCCGCAACCGGATACGCAGAGATCCGTTCCTATCTCGAGGGGAGAACAACAAAAGAAGAAGCTATACATCTTTGGATGCTTCACGAGCTTCAGTATGCAAAACGGCAGATGACTTGGTTTAAGAAGCGACTGAATATGTATTGGTTTGAGGCAAATGATCCCCATGTGCATGCCCGAGTGGAAAAACGTCTGCGTTCTTGGTACTATAAGAAACATGAATCAAAGAATTGAAATTTCACAAAAATCGATCATTTTTACTTTTGTCGTTATCTTCGGCGTGATAATCTTACATCAACTTAGGGATCTTCTCATTCTACTCTTCCTCTGCACAATCTTTGCTTCGGCACTGAATCCGTTGGTAAAACTCTTACAAAAATATGTGAGGTTACCTCGTCCATTTTCTATCATGATCGTATACCTCCTTTTTGTTAGTCTTCTTGTTGCATTATTTTCATTCGTATTACCTCCGTTCATCCAAGAGTCCATTACACTTGTAACAAAACTCCATCTTCCACAATTACCAGCAACTTTTGAATTCTCACAATTACAAGATGTCCTGCAGAGTTATAACTCGATTGTGTCAAAAGTAGGCACCTCTCTTCCATCTGTCATGAATGCAATCTTTACCACATTTTCCGGAGTACTTGTGGTATTTAGTTTTCTCGTCATTACCTACTATCTACTGATTGAACGCCACAATCTCCATCACTATCTTATCTGGTTTTTTGGTACTACAAATGCCGAGAAACGCGCAAAAGATTTCATTGACCGTGTAGAATTCGAGCTGGGAGGTTGGATACGAGGTGAACTCTTGCTGATGCTGATTGTTGGAGTGTTAACCTATATCGGCCTATTAATTCTCGGTATCCCGTACGCCCTGCCTCTGGCAATCCTGGCAGGATTACTTGAGGTTGTTCCAAATATTGGGCCAACAATTTCATCAATTCCAGCCATTATTCTGACATTCTTCACCATCTCGCCAACAATGGCCCTCGCGGTATTGCTCTTGTATATTATCGTGCAGCAGTTGGAAAATAACCTCATTGTGCCAAAGATTATGGGTGCCGCGGTGAATATAAGTCCGCTGGTTGCAATCGTTTCGCTGATCTCCGGATTAAAGCTTGGCGGTGTTGCAGGAGCCGTGCTTGCGATTCCAACCTTTATTTTTCTGAGGGCTATTGTGAGAGAGTTTTATCAAGGAAAAAATCCGTTAAGAACGTTGGACCACGAACATGTTGAGGAAAAATAGACCGGACTTTTTTGCGCCCAAAGACCGATAAGCCAGATTCTGTATCTGCCTTCACTTGCGTTGGGGCAGACGGCAGTCATTTCTCTAAGCCCGCATCATGATCACCAAGATAGGGAATGCTTCCATTGTGGTGAAGGTCGGCGGTTGCAGCGGGGAGGATTGCCCGTTTCACCCGAGCTTGACCTCGGTTCGTCACTGTTGCTCTAACTGGTATGGTCTTGCGACCACACTCTCGCTTTCGCGAGACACCCTGTATTCTGCTGTCCGGACTTTCCTCTTTTTCACCCGAGAGCGAAAAAGCGGCTGCCTAGTCTTTGGGCAGGAGTATTATACCAAGAACAGGAAAGTGAGAGTTATTCGGCACACTTATATATACATGTGGTATGTTACTATTGATGTATGGCTGAAAAAAATAAAACAGGACTTCAACGAATAGAAGACAACAGATTCGGATTTGTGTCAAAAGAAATAGCTACAATTGCAGCAATAGAATATGCAGCAATTGTAGCGCGAAAAACAACTATGCTTTTCATTTTTGAATCTTTAGTATTAGCATTTGAGAATGACGAAAAAAACAAAAGTCAATTTGCCATACAGCTTTGTCAACGTTATGCAAGGGTAATATTACCTCGTTACCATCTTCGTTTTGGAGATGAAAAACCGTTTGACATTATTCCATTCAGCAGATCGACATATGAGATAGACCTCATAGGAACGGATCGAGGAAGAGAGCTGAACGAAGGAGAGCGACTACCTGTAGTGGTTCCCCCACTGTATGATATCAATACGAATGAGTTAATAGAAAGAGGAAGGTGCTATTGGCGTCTTATTAATAAGTAACCTATAACGGTTTAGATCTATAAAAAAACTTAATCGCAACTCTAAAAATATTTGCCACAGAAAAATTTGTCGATGATCTGATTGATATGAATTTTATAGTATAGATTCTATCCAACCGAATTAGATTTAAATACTCTCAAGAGAACTTGTCAATCCACTTTTTCTTTACTTTTTCCTAAACTGTGTATAATGGAGAAAACTCCGCGAAAGGGGGTAAGTATGTTTCAAGATACATGGATGTCACTTCAAAACTCGGTGACCGCAACGTTTACCAATATGTTTGTGCAGATCGGACTGTTTTTACCCAGATTTCTTGCGGCATTTTTGATTTTGGTATTGGGAACCGCGCTTGCAAAATGGATCAAGTCCGTAACGATAAAATTACTCGAGGCATTAAGGCTTTCCCGTGGACTGCAGAATACGCCTATTGAGTCCTTTTTGCGCCACGCTGAAGTCGGGCGTATAGAGGAAGTCTGCGGCACGGTTATTTATTGGCTCGCCATGATTCTCGTGTTGCAAACAAGCGTTTCATTGTTGGGGTTGCAGGCAATTTCCAGCATCTTGGATAAGTTGTTGGGCTACACGCCAAATGTGTTTTCAGCAGTCATCGTACTCTTCATTGGGGTATTGCTCGCCGGATTTGTTGAGAGCCTCGTAAAGGGTGCGATCCAGAGTGTAAGCGGTAAAAGCGCGCGCATCTTTGGTAAGGTGAGCAGTTACTTGATCATGGTGATTACCGTGATGGCTGCGGTTGCCGAACTCAAGATTGCGTCGCAGTTCATCTCAATCCTGTTCACCGGGTTTATCTATACCTTGACACTGGCTTTAGGCCTGGCATTTGGGCTTGGCAGCAAAGACGTGGTGAGTGAGTTTATGCAGGAATGGTATAAGACCACGAAGAAAGAGCTGAAATAACTTCTGGCGTTTTCGGCAGCAAGATAAATAACCCAGTTTACTTTTTGTAATCGATCTGTAAGGTTTCGGTGATATGGTGAGCAGACAATGCTCTCGATCCTTTCTTCAGCTACCGTCTTTGGAATTTCTGCAGTTCCTGTTCAAGTTGAGGTGGATGTATCTTCGCGTGGACTTCCCGGAATAACGATTGTTGGTTTACCAAACCCCGCTGTTCAAGAAAGCAAGGAACGCGTGCGTACTGTATTACGAAACTTGGGATTTTCATATCGCGCGAAAAAAGTGCTCATCAATTTGTCGCCAGCCTCCATACCGAAACAAGGCCCTGCCTTCGATTTACCAATAGCGGTTGGGTTGATGCAAGCATACGGTCTCATTCCACCGCTTCAACAGAAATATCTCTTTTACGGAGAACTCGCTTTAGACGGTAGCGTAAAATCAACATTGGGAACATTCAATGTTTTGCTTCTTGCCTGTCAGCAAAAAGTTGATGGAATGATTTTCCCTTTTTCGCATGCCCAAGAAGCTTCATTACTACATCAGCCAACGCTTCACCCGATTAAACATATTCGAGAAGTTGTTGATTGGGTTGTTGGAAAACGTGCGCTACCGGTTGGAGTGATACAAGCACTACCTATCCAAACATCGCATGGCTTAACACCCGTACGTCGTGTTCTAGAAACATATTGGGGACAACCGCAAGCGCTTCGTACCGCAGCAGTGTCAGTAGCCGGAAAACACCATCTGCTCTTGATTGGACCGCCAGGAACAGGAAAATCAATGCTCGCACAAGCTATCCCACATCTTTTGCCTGCATTAGACCAAACACAAGCCATCGAAACTGCCGCCATCTATTCCTCACAAGGTGTAAATAGATCAGACTGCTTTACCGCTCCGCCATTTCGTTCTCCACACCACACAACCTCAATGCGAGGGTTGCTTGGAGGAGGTACGCCATTAAAAGCAGGAGAACTTTGTCTTGCGCACAACGGCGCTCTCTTTTTAGACGAGTTGCCACTATTTTCAAATGAAAGCCTGCAAAGTCTCCTTGTTCCACTCGAACGTGGAACAGTAACGCACATGTACAAGAATCAACCGATAACCTTACCAACAAAAACATTGCTGATAACAGCAATGAATCCATGTCCGTGCGGGCATGCAAACTCAAAGCAAAAACGGTGTACTTGCTCTCCGCGTGCAATCGGATTATATAGAAGGAAGATCTCGGGACCATTATTAGATCGCATCGATCTTCTCACCTATCTCGATGAGTTTGCTGTTGAAGCTGTACACAAAGAAAAGGTCGACGTTGAGGCATACATCAAAACAATTCACACTGCACAAATGAAACAAAAAAAACGCTACGAAAAAGATGCAATCCGCTCAAACGGCGACCTTACCTCCGAGCACCTCGATCAATACTTTCAACCAACAAAAGATGCACAAACGTTTTTTAATGTCTGTTGTGCTCGCCTATCGATCTCGGCAAGAAAATATGTTGCTATCGCCAGGGTGGCACGGACAGTTGCAGATATGGAAAACAACGAGTGTGTAGAAAAGAAACATATCGCAGAAGCATTACAACTTTGTGTGAGAAATTTATAAATTACTCAATAATTCTATGGTATCATTAACAATGAAAGACAAAATAAAATTATGAATTTAGTAACTATCCCAAAAGCATCAAAATGGGCATCAGAACATCTCAAAAAAGATGTTATGCCTACAAATATTTCCTATCTTGTCCAGTATGGAAAAGTAAAAAAACATGGAGAGAATGGCTCGACTATGGTTGATTTGAATGATTTAAAAAAATATTACGATTCGTATAATGGCAAACGCGAAATAAGTTGGAAAAAGAATCTAGGTGATGATTTAAATTGGACGCTTTCTTTTGATAATTTAAGAGAGGTAGACACCACAAAACATGTCCATCGACTCCATCCATACAAAGGCAAATACATTCCACAACTTGTTGAATATTTTATAGATAATCACACTGATGATTTTAAGAAAGAAGCTTATTTCAAAGCGGGTGATATTATTCTTGATCCATTCTTGGGTTCTGGGACGACAATTATTCAATCGCTTGAAATGGGCATTCATTCCGTTGGTATAGATATTTCTGAATTTAACTGCATGATCTCAAGTTGTAAGGCAACCAACTATGACGATGAATATTTACAAAAGGCGATTAAGAAATTGATTACTTCACTTGACTCGTTTGATCGTGACAATAAAATTCAAGATTTTGAAAACGAACTTTTGGCCGAACTTGCCAAATTTAATTCGGCACACTTTCCTGGTTATGACTTCAAATACAAAGTTAATCAAGGAAGTTTTGATGAAAATAAGTTTGCTATAGAAAAAGAGCGCGAGTTTTTGCCTGTCTATCAGAAATTACTCAAAAAATATTCAATCAAACTAAAACAAGATAGGTCTGATTCTTTCCTTGATATTTGGTTTATGGATAATGTTCGCCGTGAAATAGACCATGTATTTCAGACAATCAAACAAGAAAAAGATAATAAAACACGCAAAATTCTTGCACTTATTTTGAGCCGAACGATTAGATCGTGCCGTGCTACTACACATAGCGACTTAGCAACGCTCAAAGAGCCTCAACTAACGACATATTACTGCTACAAACACAAAAAAATCTGCAAACCACTTTTTTCTATAAAAACTATGCTTAATCGCTACGCTCTCGATACATTAAGCAGAATCAGAGAATTTAGTAGATTACGAAAATTAGTTCACCACTCCATTTTAGCTGGCGATTCAAGGACAATCGATATTTTTGAAAAAGTAGAAAAGCAGAATCCAGTATTTTCAAGAATACTAAACAAGCAAAAAATATCAGGTATTTTTTGCTCGCCTCCTTATGTTGGACAAATTGATTATCACGAGCAACATGCTTACGCATACGACCTTCTCAAATTTAAGCGTAAAGATGATTTAGAAATTGGTCCGCTATATAAAGGGCAAGGATTAGAAGCTCGTCGGTCATACATACAAGGAATTGCGGATGTATTAAATAACTGCAAACAGTATCTCAAAGCGAATTTTGATATTTTCCTTGTGGCAAATGATAAATATAATCTTTATCCTGAAATTGCGGAAAAATCTAGTATGAAAATTGTAAATCAGTTTAAGCGGCCAGTATTGAACCGCACGGAACGAGATCGAAATCCATATTCAGAAATAATTTTCCATTTTAAGGTAAAATAATCTAATGGCTTTATCTAAAAATTTAAAAATCGAGGTTTATCAATTTCTCAAAGAGAAAATCTTAAGAAAGATTGAGGAGTATGATTTAAGTGATGAGGATTCAGCAAAACCTTTTCAATATGCCCTTTTCACAAAGAAAGGTTACTTAGCAAAAGGATTTATACATGGTTGCGAAACAGCACTTGGTAGTTGGCACGAATCAGTTGCAAAAATCATTGCCAAAGAAAATTTT
>CAYILC010000014.1:2010-16727 GCA_964364145.1 uncultured Pseudomonadales bacterium | reverse complement strand
AGCAGTAACAAGTGGTATTGATCGGCACCCATCTTTGGCTGTTTATCCAGATGTGAATTTGCGGCAACATACGCCTCCATGCCGATGATAGGCTTGAGACCTTTTTCCTTCGCGTAATTATAAAAGTGGATCGCGCCATGCATATTGCCATGATCAGTAATGGCAATAGCCTTTTGATGCTGTGCTTTTGCGCGTTCCATCAAGAGGGGAATTTTGCTTAGGCCATCCAGGAGCGAATACTCTGTGTGAACGTGCAGATGAACGAAGTCATGCGTGGACATATCTAGGGATTAGTGTACAGAAAAAGACCGAAGGTAGCAACGAAAAATTAGTGGTTGTAGCATTGCTGGCGAATCCGGCTAACCGACTTAGGAAACCGACTTGCAAGTTCATTTTGCTCGCGTCTTCTTAATAGTATCCATTGTTTTGCTAAACCATCGAGGTTGCGATCAAACGTAAGGCCGATACTTTCTGGACTGTTCCAGTGTTTTAAATGATAAACAACCTCGCAATACACACAACGTGTTTCGCCATTATTGGGATTGTCATATTCGTCCGGATTTTCATGATCGTGATTTTTGTGTGAAGCAACGAGTCTTTTGCTAGAATGGCAATCAACGCATCTGAAGTGATCTCTTCTTTTAACTTCTTGAGCTACAGCTTGACTAAATGCGAGAGTGAAAGGTAGAAAAAGAATAGAAACAAAACGATCACTAAAAGAAATAGTTATAATTTTTTGTTGTTCGTCGCGAAAAGGCATATGTACTATATGCCTTTGAATCAATAAGAATGTCAAGCTACCAATTTTAAAAGTTCTTGTTGAATAATGTGTGGATCGAGTTTTTTCTTTAGCCTTTTCATCACCATGCCCAGTAAAAATCCCATAACTTGTGTCTTGCCTGCTTTATAGTCCGCCACTGCCTTTGGTTGTTCTGTAAGAATTTTTTGAACAGTTTTTTGTATTTCGTCTTCTGATACTTCGTCGTACGAATATGTTTCCTTTGCTGTCTTAACAATGTCTACTGGTTTTATCGTAAAGGTGTTGAGTTTTTTATTGACGATCACTGTAGCGATAACATTTGCCTCGATCTTCGCTGTTTTTACCAAGGCTAGAGCTTCATCAACAGTTTTTGTGTTATGGTCTGCAGAACTTAGAATAAGCGCAAACTCTTTTTTAATTCCCAGCGCAAGATATCGTTCCATCTGTTGATCAGGAAGCTCTGGCAACTGTGCTCGTAAACCCTCAACCTCTTTTTGTATGAACTGCATTGGCGGCAAATCGGGATCGGGGAAATACCGATAATCCTCCGCATCTTCTTTTACACGCTGTACCGTAGTTTCATGTTTGGCTTCATGCCAACCGCGCGTTTCTTGCCGAGGCGTTTCACCTTTTTCTAAAATCGAACTCTGTCGCTCAATCTCAAAACTAATTGCCTGCTCTAGAAAACGAAACGAATTAATATTTTTTGCTTCAACCTTATATGTTGGCAACACTGTAGGATCTGTGCTTAATGAAATATTTGCCTCTAACCGCATCGAACCTTTTTCCATATCCGCAGTAGAAATATCCAAGGTGCGAACAATTTGCTGAATCTTTTTTGCGTAAGCTTTGGCTTGGTTGGCAGAGTGAATATCGGGTTCGGTGACAATTTCAACTAAAGGAACGCCACTGCGATTAAAATCAATTAATGAAACTTTTTTACCGTTGATTGTGGTGTGTTGTAATTTTCCTGTGTCTTCTTCTAAATGAATGCGACGAATACGCACATCGCCAAACTCGGTTTGTACAATGCCGCCAATACATAACGGCTGGTCATATTGAGAAATTTGATATCCCTTTGCCAAGTCCGGATAAAAATAATGCTTGCGGTCAAACTTGCTAAACAACGCAATCTTGCTTCCTAATGCCAGACCAAGTTTCATCGTCCACTCAATTGCTGTCTTATTGGCCACAGGCAAACCACCTGGCATTCCCAAACACACCGGACAAGTGTACATGTTTGGCTTGGGAGCAAAGAACGGATCGTTTTTGCACCCGCAAAACATTTTGCTTACAGTTTTTAGTTCGATGTGAACTTCCATGCCGATGATCGGGGTTAAATTACTCATGCGATTCTTTTGCCCATGGGTTCCAGTCTGTATTCTGTTCATATGCGTGTGCAACTTGAATAACTTTTTCTTCTTGCCATGGAGCGGCGATAATGTTGAGGCCTAAATACAAGTTTGTATGTTCATCGTGGTGGCACGGCACGCTGATTCCTGGTAATCCTGAGTTAGAACTTGGCTCAATCAGTAAATCTTCTAGCTCTCCAAACATCGGATTGTCTTTCGTTGCGCCAAGTTTTTGCGCGTATCCTGGCGATGTTGGTGAAATAAGTACATCAAACTTTTCAAACAACTGTCGAAAGTTTTCGATGTACACACTGCGCACCTTTTGTGCCATGACATAGTATTGATCGGCATATCCTTTTGAAAGAGTAAAGGTTCCAAGCATGATACGACGACGTGCTTCCTCGCCTAAAAACGATCGAACATTTCCGTATCGAATGCCGTCGTACCGCGCGAGATTACTGCTCACCTCTCCACGCTGTACGACCGTATATACGCCGACTGCGTAGTCTGGAGTAAGTATTGTGTTTGGCTTAAGTTCGGTTGATAGAGGAATATGGGTTACCACTGCGCCCAAAGACTCCAAAACCTTCGCAGCCTTTTCAATCGCAACAGTTGTTTCTGTTCCTTTGAGGTGTGGGTGATCAAGATACGTTACGCCGATTTTCATGCCCTTAACACTTTTTCCAAGCGCATTGGTAAACTTTGGCGGCTGTTGTGGCGAAGTTGTGCCGTCATATTTGTCTGGACCGGCGATGTGTTCTAGCAAGATTGCAGTATCTTCCACGGTTTTTCCAAGAGGGCCCGGACAATCCAAGGATGATCCCATCGCAACCACACCTGCACGACTTACACGCCCGTAGGTTGGTTTGAGGCCAACTACGCCACACCACGCGGCTGGTTGGCGAATAGAACCCGCTGTTTCGGAGCCAATAGCTGCAATACACATGTCTGCTGCTATTGCTGCGGCACTTCCGCCGGATGATCCACCTGGAAGATATTCAGGATTGCGCGGATTTTTTGTTGGACCGTAATCCGAAGTTTCGGTACTTGAACCGTGAGCCCAAGCATCCATATTGGTTTTGCCATAGACCACCGCACCGGCATTTTTTAATCGCTTCGTGACGGTTGATTCATACGGCGGGATAAATTTATCTAACATTTTGGAAGATGCGGTTGTGCGTAAACCAACAGTTAAAAAATTGTCTTTGACTGCGAGCGGCACACCGGTAAGCGGAAGTTTTGTGTTAGCCATAGCATCTTTTTGGGCATGAGGATTTGTAGTGAGATAAATGTTGAGCGCTTTATTATGTTTTATAACAGCAGCATCGAGGTCGCGATAGAGATCACCCAAACTCAAGGTCTTTTTTGCGAGACCTTCGAGTGTTTGTTTCAGTGTGAGTGTATTCAGCGTGTTCATTATTCTTGATCCAAGATTTGTTCGACAACAAAAAAACCGTTATGAGACTCAGGCGCATTTGATAAGGCTTGCTCTTGTGTAAACATTCGGTCTGCATCAACAATATCCTCTCGAAATACATTGACAAGGCCGCTCACTTGATGTGTGGGCTCAATATCTTTCGTATGTACTTTTTTAAGTTCATCCACAACACCAAGTGTAGTAGAAAATCCATCCGCCAACTTTTTTTCCTCATCTGCTGTAACAGGAATGTTTGCGAGTTGTGCTATGTGGTGGACTATGGAGGGATTCATGCTGGTTGCCATATCGAGCTATTCTAGCAAATTCTTGGGTAGATGCACAGATTCGCTATGTAGCCTTATGGGGGGGCAGTAAAAACGTCCATAGGCTAAAGAGTAAGCAGAACAAGTCCAGCAAAACTTATTGCTACAGCCAGGAGTTTTTTTGCGATATTCTCTCGCTCCTTCAAAAATATCATCGATAAAATAACAATGAAGATAACGCTCGTGAGATTAATGATTGCAACCTGCGATGAGTTTGGAGCGGTTTGTAGAGCAATAAAAAATGTAACGCCGCTAATAGCGTACAAAACACAAAATATACATGATTTCACAAAGGTTGTGAGCGAGAACATGGTAAACATTTTCATGGCTGACTTTGGAAAGATTACGGTAGAAAAAAAAGCTGGGAGCAAGTATCCAAGTACAAGGTATGGAAATAATTTCATTAAACTTAGTAAATAGCGGTCATTGGTATTTGCAAATCCTAAAAGGGCTGCCGCCAACAATGCAATAAGATCAGCTTTCCGCATAGAAATGGATTGAGTTTTAAGAGTGACTAAAAGAATGCTTACAAATATAAAGACGGCGCCAACAATTTGTTTTGGATTCAGTCCTTCATGAAGTAGTAAAGTTGATGCAAGCACGGTAAACACACCACGTGATGCAAAAAGTAAGGTGAAGTTTGCGACGTCAGATATTTTCAACGCATGTTGTATTGCGAGTGAGCCAAAACCATATAAAAGGGCAAGCAGAATCAAAGGGAAAACCATCGAGTTTGTGAAGGTAAAATGCAAACCTGTAGTGAACAAGGCATATATAGCAATTAAAACTGCAATAAACACCTGACTAAAAATTGAAAAAGCCGTTGGATCTGTATTTTCTGCTTTTAATACCGTTCGTTGAAGAAGTATTGAGATGGTATAGAAAAAAACACTGAGAAAAATTGCAACAATCCAGGTCATGTTTAGATCATACCATTATTTATTTCTCCCCTTCCAGCGCCGCAATTCTGTCTGCAACCGGCGGATGCGTGTCAAACAAACCCGCAAACCAAGATCGTGCGCCACTCACATTTCGCAAAGGATTCACGATATACAGATGCGCTGTTGCCTTGTTGGCTACCTCCAATGGTTCCTTGTCCGCATTTAATTTTTTAAGCGCAGAGATCAATCCGTTTGGATACTTCGTTAATGCCGCACTACTTGCGTCCGCCAAGAACTCGCGTTGACGGGAGATAGCAAGTTGAATGAGCTGTGAAATAATTGGCGACAAGAGCGCAAGTACTAAACCTGCAACAAAAAAAACCATTTGGAGTTGCCCGGATTCCCCATCGCTTTTTGACCGTCTTCCCCCGCCCCAAAAAGAAGCACGCAAGAACCAGTCGGCCAAAAGTGCGACCAAACCAACTAAAATCGTCACAATCGACATAAGGCGTATATCGTAATTTCTCACATGCGACAATTCATGCGCAATAACACCTTCCAACTCGGTGCGGTTCAATTTGTCTAACAAACCCGTTGTGGCGCAAACCACCGCATGTTTGGGATCGCGTCCAGTTGCAAAGGCGTTCATGGCTGTATCCTCAATCACGTACAGTTTTGGCATCGGCAGTTGCGCTGCCATCGCCAAATTTTCGGTCACAGTGTAAAACTGAAAATTCTGCTTGCGGTTTGCCTCGCGAGCGCCGCTTAAACTCAAGATAATTGAGTCCGAGAAATAATAACTGGCAAAACTCATGATGCCGGAAAAAATCAATGCAATGCCCACAATACTCAAATCAAAACCCATGCCACGGGCAAACACATAGGTCACACCCACCACAAATGCAATGAAACAGCTCACCACAAGTACGCTCATCCACTTGTTTCGATCAACATTTTCGTAAATATTGACCATGATCTCGTTCCTTGGGACAGGTTATAAAGAAACCTTTACGTCTTTTGTTTCCGCTGAAGAAACTTCGATATGCGCGCCGGTCATCGGTGTGTCCAACCCTTTTTCTGGTTGAAATCCAAACATATTTGCAATCACGTTGCTTGGAAAAGTCACAAGACGAACATTGTAATCTTGAGCCAAGTCAATCAATGTGCGACGACTATACATAAGTTTATCCGAGGTATCTCGCAGTTCATCCATGAACTGGCGAATGGTTTGATCGGCTTTGAGTTCTGGATTGCTCTCGACCAACACTTGGATTTTTGGCAAAAGGTTTTGAATCTGCGCAGAAGCTTTGTCTGCAGAGGCAAGCGATTTATCTTTTACTGCCTTATCCACAGAAGTTCGGGCCGCGGTGAGCATCGAATAGATCTCTTTTTCATGTTTGAGGTACGCTTTAGCTGACTCTTGAAGGTTAGGTATGAGGTTGGACTGTCTTTTCAGTTGATTGCCAATCTCTTGAATTGACGCAACAATGCGCGTTTTGATTGTTTGAAGTCCGTTGTATACACTCACCACATACGCAACTGCTAGAAATATAAAACCGATGATAAGAACGATTGGAGACATATTCCTCCTTAGGAACTAGGTATATTAGCACTCTACCAAAAACTCTGCTAACTGTCAAGCAAACTGCACGCTCTGCCGTAAAGATTTATTGGTACTGCTGTGAACTTATGACGAGCTTATTTTTTGCGATAGTAAAGACAGCTTTATAGGTAACAATTGAACCGTCTAGTTTCGTAAGCAAAACAGTGATATTTCCATTCCTTATGGTATGCGGAATGAAATATTTTGATGACTGTGTTCCGCCATAGATAAACTTGCTAAATACAGTATTCTTCAGCGCTTTCCCACCGCCTTGCAAGCCTTCAATGTACTCCTGGCCTTTTGCCGTTCGTGTGTACTCAAGTATATAGGTCACTTTTTTCACGCCAGTGACTTTGAGGGAGAAATTGGGTTTAGCATAACGAAACGTAACAGCGGCATTGGTTGTTGTTTGTGAAGAAGCATTTGATCCTGTTGATGGCGTTACTGTCTGTTGCACATCTGGTGTTTTTTGCGGTGTCGAAATTGGTGATTGCTTGGGCGTTGCCGGTTTATTCCACAAACTTTGTATGGTCTGAAAGAAATTGAAAGCGTGCGCTTGAGGAGGATGTGAAACGATAAGGAGAACAAACATTGTTAAAATGAAAGTGAATGAGAAAACACGAGTAAGCGTATTCATAATACCACTATACACGTTTTGTATTTTTCAACCAAGATAGGAAACCCGCTGGCCGTGAGTATGCATAGACAGTTTTAAGTTTGCGTTGATATGCACATAATAAACTTGTCTCGACAAGTTGTGTCCCAAGAGACGCTGCGGAACTTATAGTCGGTTGAGTTGTGAGTGGAGGGTACTGCATCAACACGTTGTATCCAAGCGCATCAACATCTTCTGGTCGTGCGTTTGCGAGAATACGAATGATCCTGGCTCCTTTTGGTAATCCCGCTTTTGTTTTTTCATGGAAGGAAAGGACAGGATCAATATGAAGATCGAGATATTTCTGAATTTCTTTTGTTGATCCATCGCATACTATTGTATCTTGAGGTTCTTTAATCGGTTTGCCTTTTGTTGAGATGGAAACCAAGAGTAAAGAGTCGCCTAAAATGGTATGTCGCTTTAAGGTAAGATGACTCGTGGCCTCTGCATATGTTTTCATCCACGTTGCTGGCTTTTCGATATCCTTCATCGATACTTGTTCTGCAAACACAGATCCAGCCAATGTTCCAGAAGACTTTTCGATAGCTCCCAACACGACGCCGTTTTCCACTGCAGCTATCATAGTCCCAAGATCAATTTCCAAACCTTTTCCCCATCGATTATTGTGGATTTCAACGGCTTGCTGAAGGAGCACATCGTCAAATGGTGTAAGTTTACGAAATATATGCGTGTTTGTTTCAGCGACAGGCGTAAGCATGTCGCGCACATACGAGCGAATCACCACGCGTTGAACTTTGCCGGTTGAAGTCTTCGGCAATTGATCAAATCGTACGAGCAGAATGTGCGAAGGAGATTCATACGCAGAGATGCCATGAATTTTTCCTTCTTTTGCAGCTGTTTTTAGTGCATGAACCACTTTTTGTTGGTCAATCGCATTAAGCCCATCACGCAAAGTGATCACCACCCCAATATCCTCGCCGTATCGTTTTTCAGGATATGGAACGGCATAACATGAGCTCATTTCAGAAAATTGTTTCAGAATCGCATTTTCAATGGTTAAGGGTGAAATGTTGACCCCGCCTTTAATGATGATTTCTTTTGAACGACCATTAGTAAAAAAATATTGTTTGTTGTCGTACGTTTTCCAATATCCCAAATCGCCGGTGTGAAACCATCCAAATGCAAATGCCTCGGCATTTGCCTTCTTGTTATCGAGATATCCTTTTGTTATCACCGGTCCGCGCGCGCAAATTTCTCCTTCTTCCTCCTCCTTTGCTATCGAACTATCCGCTTTTAAGACAGTCAAATTGTTCCACTTTAATTCATATCCAATTGTATTCAGTGCAACAAGCTTTTCGTATTGCTGTTTGTTGACCTCATTCACAAAGAAGCCGGAAATGCGGAGCGCTGTTTCGGTTAATCCAAATCCTTGAACGAGTTGAATGCCAAACTGTTGAGTAAACTGCAAACAATCGGTCGGCTGAACCGGAGCAGAGCCAATTTGAATGCGCCGGATCTGTTTTAAATTTGCAGCATGTTTATGAAATGAAAGCTGTTCTGTGAGCTGATCAAAACAAATTGTCGGCACAATCGAGGTCATGGTGCAATGATATTTTGCCATCACCTCCCAAAACTTTGATTTCGAGTACCGCGATACTAATACAATGGTGCCGCCGGCAAGCAGTGTAGAAAGAGAAAATGTTGTAGAGTTAATGTGATGCAGAGGTAACACAATGTGAAATACATCGTTTTCAGTGATTCCCATCCATTCGTTAATGCCGTCTGCGTTATATAAAATGTTTGCTACCGAAAGTTGCACGCCCTTTGGCATGGCGGTTGTTCCGGAAGTAAACAAAATGAGTGAGGTACGATTGGAGTCGTTGAGCACATCTTCTTCATCCAATATTTCTTGTGAAAGTTTGCTGACAATCCCCTTTTTGGGTGCAAACGAAAGGATTTGAAGACCTGGGAGTTTTTGTTTGAGTTTAGAAAGATCGTTTGCACTTTCATCATCCTCAACACTGACCAATAATGTGCAATGCGTCGCCCGCAGTTTATAGATTTTTCGATCAAGATCGTCTCGCTTGAGATCCAATGGGACGGTAATACAACCGGAGATCCAAGCGGCAAGGTGAAAATATAGAATTTCCGGGGTGTTGTGGAGGTTCAAGGCAATCGCGTCTCCTGGTTGAAAACGGTAGGTTATTTTCAGCATTCTGGCTACACGCAGTACGGTGTTGAGCAATTCTGCATTTGAGGTTGTCTTTTCGAGATTTCGGTCAACATCCACATAAGTGATGGCCGTTTTGTTTGGATTGTTTTTTGCACGAGATTGTAAAAGATCAAACAAAGAAGCCACTGGAAGGTTTGGAGTAACCTTTTTGCCGTGTTTATAAAGGTCATATGGCGAGGACATGCAGAGAGTATAGCATGGTGAATAGAGCCCGTAGTTTATGGCGCGTAGTTCTCTTGTCGCGTCAACGCACACCTGGTACAATGCGAAGGTACTGGGCCCGTGGTGTAGCGGTTAACATGTCTCCCTGTCACGGAGAAGATCACCGGTTCGAATCCGGTCGGGCTCGCCGAGTTTCCGAAGGAAACCCGGCGAGTGACCTTGAGTTACTCGCTTCAAGTGAGCGAAGCGAACCCGGCGAGTGACCCTGAGTCACTCGCAAAGTTCACACAAACAATAAGGAGATTATGGCTGGTTTTTCTAAAGATACCGATGAAATATTGACCAAAAAAATGAGAGCAATTGAATGGCGAATAGTTTGCTATGTTTCTCCGCAGTGGGCACAAGCCTACCTTGAGCAATTTCGTGCTTTGTCAGGTTCTGTACTATTAATACTTGCTAAGGCTCAATTATTAGAGCAAACATTAGTACCTCATGTAGAGGGGTTAAAGAGACAGGGAAAATTTCCAAATTTCTTTGAGTTAAGAGCACAGGCGCTTCGAGAACTTGCCGAACAAGAAGGCGTTTCATGACTCATCGCATTCTCAAATTCATTCTCAAGCAAACAAAACACCATGAAGATATTGGTAGTTTAGTTTTTGGAACAATAGCTTTATTGATAATCGTGATTATTGGCGTTCGAATCTTCTTTTCTCAAGTTCCTTTTAATACCGTTACACAAAATATTGTGATGTATGTGAAAACTTCAGTAGAGTCTGCCTGGAGTAATGTTCCAAATATTTTTACATCACAAGTTAAAACAACAGAAGAAACTTCAGGAATTACAAAAAGCAACACAAACATAATTGCAGAACAAACACGAACACATCGAACTACGACGAGCGATACTTTGTGGAGACTCGCAGTGAGGTACTATAATAACGGGTATCGATGGACCAAGATTTACGAGGCAAACAGAAAGTTGATTCCAGATCCAAATAAATTGGACAAAGATATCACCCTCGTCATTCCTGAATAATCATCGAGAATTGCGGGTGTGGTTCAATGGCAGAATGCGTCCTTCCCAAGGATGAGACGGCGGTCCGATTCCGCTCACCCGCTCCATACGGTAATGGTTTAGGGTTTTTGTAAAATTCCTTCGAGAAATCAAGTTTTCCCCGAGTTCGAGCCACTATTTTAAACAATTTGTTGTTAGTCTGGAAAAATTTTGACCGACAACCGGAGTCGGACCTAAATATTTTCAAATAAACAAATTAATGTATTAAGTTCCTTTACCTTTAAACGTTTTTGATCAAGTAATTTTTTGGGGAACAACTCTTGATATTCTGACTCTTCAGATCTTTTCTTACTATTAATATACTTCGATTCGAATTCTTTTTTGCACCAAGCTGAAGTCTGTTGTTTAACATTCTTTCTGCATCCTAAAATTAAGAGGAGAACTGCTTCAATACAAGGGGTATGTTCAATAAGTTCAATTTTTTTTCTAACTGCTTCTTGCCGAGCCTTTGACATTTCAGCTGTACTCTTATCGTTATCTAAAACGACAACTTTTCTGTCATATGCCCCCTGAAGCCTGTGAGCCTGAACAACAATGCTATCTGCGCTACCACCTCTTCCTCGACTAATTTTGGATGCAACATTGCTATTTTGAGAGTAAAGAGTTTTTAGATATTTTAAGAAGACACAATCTTCTTGGCCTTCCCCGTGAATTAAGAGGGTTTTACTTGCCGAGCGTCGTTTTCTCCTGTATGGATTCGTTCTCGACATATTTATTTAGATTCCTAGTTAATTTTAGGAGTAGCACCATATGCTCCAGCAAGGTATTTTGTATAATAATTGTCGTCTGCACGAACACCAGACATTTCATCTAATCGCCACGCATCACTAGCTCCATTTTTATTTTTCTCAATCAAAATAATTTGGTACTTATCTAGTTTGCTTAAAACTACATGGCTGTGAGTACTGAACAATAGTTGAGCATTATGAGGATTTATTTCTGGTTGTATAAAAAGCTCAAAAAGAGACAAAACCATATCTGGATGAAGGCTTACATCAAATTCATCAAGTATTGCTACCCCACCTTGAGTGAGAACTTGTAAAATTGTTTTTAACAAAACAAAAAGTTGTTTTGTGCCTGAAGATTCATATTGAATTGGGAGATATTGTTTTTCTCCTCCGAAAGAATGAACTGCTCGAACATTAATTGAAAAACCATCATTTTGTTTTTCTTTTTTAATATCGAAGCCTTCTAGTCCAAGATCAAAACGTTTTAATAATTTTTCAGCCTCTTCTTTCAAAGACTGGTTGTCACTATAAAAATTAAAGGCCTCAATTAGATTAGCACTTGCATTCGGTAACAAATGGTCTCCGATCCATCCAGCTTCAATCACATTTGTTTCTATCTTTTCCCAGTACTTTGCAAGTGTTTGGCTTTGTTTATGATTTAAGCCTTTAGCTAGGGCAATTATACTTGCTCCTGATGGTAAAAGATTTTCGAATTTTTTCGGTAAATTGAATCCTTTTCCGTCAAAATCATATTTAGTATCTTTTTCATTCCAAATACGAGAGAAGACTTTTTTAGTTGTATTTTTTTCCTTTGTTTTATTTCGAACCTTGAGTTCTTCGGACAATATTCGACCGTCCTTTAAAGAAAACATATAAGTGAAAATATCTTCATCGATCTCAAAATCTACAGAAAGCTCTGTTGGGTGTTTTGAATCATCGTTAAAAGCAAATGGTCGAACAGGTATGGATTTAGAGGGATTTTTAAGAGAATCAACAATAAGCCATTTTAGAAATGGCAATATCTTTAATAAATTGGTTTTGCCAGAAGCATTTGAACCAATAACCGTTTCCACTTTTGAAAGACGATTCCCAGAAGGGGTTTTGAAATAGCCATTATTATCTGGTGTTTTCTCATTCACCACAAAACTAACAAATGTCTCGTCGTCAAAAGAGTAAAAATTCTTGCATGAAAAAGAATGAATCATATTACCGATATACTAACAGAATTGATGCTACTTGTCAATATCTTACAATAATTTGTATATAACTCGATTATAGTCTATTTTTTGGAGTCTCTAACGCTCCTTACTTAGATCCCCGACCGTAAGGTCGTGGGAGGTTCATAGAGATCTTCTTCAAGGCGATCCCTGTGGCTAAGATGGGTTAAAACTAGTTGCTTGCCATCAGTTCCCTAAAAGTAAGGTGCCTTCACCACAGGGATCATTCGGTAAGCAGAGTATAGCTCATATTTACTACTTTTTCTTCCTTTTGACGGGTCTTTTGATATACGGATCCTTAAAACTCAAAAGACCCATGTGGCGCTTCAATTCCATGAGTTGTACAATCAATCTAGTAGTTAAAAGATCGTATAGGTTCGAGCCAACTACGGTTACCCGCTCCAATTGATAGCAATGTACAGAAACTGATAGGAAAGTTACAATAAAATATATGCAGCAATTTCTAATAATTTTAAGAGGTGTAACTGCAAGCGGAAAATCAACAATTTCAAAACGACTCAGAAACTTTGAAGAAAAAACTGTTTGGTTAAAAGTCGATAACTTTAAAGATTTCTTTGCAGAAAATTCTTCTAGTGCCCTTGAATTTGTTCATGGATCTGCGGTTGCAACTCTTGGTTACTTGTTAGATCAAGGTTTTTCCGTAGTGATGGATGGAGTATTTCAGGACACCAAAGCAATTGATGATGCAGTAAATCTTGCTAAATCCAAAAATGTTAAATCAATTGTCTATCAAATTAAGTGCTCTCTGCAGGCAATACTGGAAAGAGATCGAACGAGAGAAGGTATTAAAGAAGGTCTTAGAAAACCATTGGGAGACGAGACAATTACATTGATTTATCAAAGGCTAGGAAATAATCCCTATCCCAACTCTCAATTACTCAATACAGAACACCTATCTGTAGATCAATGTATTGAAAAGATAAAAAGTGACCTTAACAATGAGTAAAACTTTGTATATTTATGTGGGCTTTAAGGGCATGTAGTTGTAAAATCAAGTCTGGAGTAACCATATCTCTTAAGTTCGAGTAAGATACGGTTACCCGCTGTTGATTCGATCCTTTGCCACTAAGACCATTCTGTAACTAAAGTGCACCAACATTCTCCGAAATATTTGATAGAATCGGTCATATGTCTGACCGTAAAATTGCATTATTCGAAGGGAAACAAATTCGCAGGCATTGGGATAACGAAAAAGAGTTGTGGTATTTCTCTGTGGTTGACGTTGTCCAGGTATTAACAGACCAATCTGATTTTACAAAAGCTCGTAAGTATTGGAATAAACTTGCTGAAAGGCTTCGTACAGAAGGAAGTGAGTCGGTGACAAAATGTCACCAACTGAAAATGGTGGCGTCCGACGGCAAATATTATCTTACAGATGTAGCCGATACGGAAGTGATGTTACGTATTGTTCAATCTATACCCTCGCCAAATGCCGAACCATTCAAACTTTGGCTTGCTCGAGTGGGTTATGAACGCCTTGAAGAAACCGCCGATCCAGAGTTGGCCATCAATCGAGCGCTAAAAACATATCTGCAAAAAGGTTATAGCAAAGAATGGATTAATCAACGGTTAAAAAGTATCGAAATTCGTAAAGCACTGACTGATGAATGGGAAACGCGAGGAGTTAAAGAAGGTTTAGAGTTTGCGATTTTAACCAATGAAATAACCCAGGCTTGGGCTGGATTAACGACCAAACAATACAAGAATCTCAAAGGTTTGAAGAAAGAAAATCTTCGAGATAACATGACGAATCTGGAATTGGTGTTAAATATGCTAGCGGAAACTGCTACTACTGAAATCTCACAAACAAAACAACCGAAGAACTTTCCGGAAAACAAAAAAGTTGCTCGAGAAGGAGGAACTATAGCAGGTCATGCCAGAAAAGAAATCGAATCAAAAACTGGCAGGAAAGTTGTCACACAGAAAAACGCGAAACAACAAATAGAACCTATTAAGAATATCTTGACCAAAAACCCGCTCGATTGATCCTCCCCAGAGAACTTGATAAAATGGCGGGGTAGCGATTTCTCATTGCGGGTCTCACCTACTCGAGATAAGGATTGCCTCCCTAGCTTAGTGGTAAAGCAGCGGTATCGTAAACCGCGGACCACAGTTCGATTCTGTGGGGAGGCTCACCAACACAAGACCGATTTCAGAACATATACCTCAATGAGAGGGATATAATACAACCATGCAAAACTACAGCAGACTCTCAAAGTTCCAACAGCGCAAGGTGTTGATGCAGTCGCTCGTTCTCTTGTTTTTCAGCGTTGCATTTCTTGTTCTCTTTATCTTCATTATTTTGCCACTCACCGCTCGAATTGTTGAG
>CAYILC010000014.1:0-1910 GCA_964364145.1 uncultured Pseudomonadales bacterium | reverse complement strand
TCTCGAAACTCTACTGGAACCGAGTCTCGATCTACCCCACACACAATTGCCCTGGACACAACACCTCCAACTTTGGTGATTCAACAACCAACCGACGGAAGCACCGTGACGGTAAAAAGAGATCAAATAGTAACAGTTAAAGGTCAAACCGATCCAAAAACCAAAGTATTCCTCAATGATAAGTTTATGTTTACTGATGGAGTGGGAAACTTTACCGGAACGTTTCAACTAGCCGATGGAGAAAACAGTCTTAAGTTTCATGTTGTTGATACTGCCGGAAATGCCACGGACAAAGAAATTAAAGTTTCGTTTAAACCGTAGTAGTGTTTATGCTACTTTTTTATTACGCAAAACCCCAATGAACACCCATCCAAAGAGCAGATTCAATGGAAAAAATCGTGAAAGTGGATAGAGTGTTGTAACAAAATTATAGA
Source organism: uncultured Pseudomonadales bacterium (assembly GCA_964364145.1). GTDB lineage: Bacteria > Patescibacteriota > Microgenomatia > UBA1400 > UBA12028 > CAYILC01. The sequence continues at coordinate 1,476 of CAYILC010000014.1, read as the reverse complement.
ACTTGGTGCGCAGTCCAGTTCCTTTCTTTACAAATCCAACTTCCATTTCAATCTTTCCAACGAACCCATGTTTTCTCATGGCATTATGTATGTAGAAATATGTAGGTTCATTAACGTGCTGTTCCTTTTGATGTTCAGATCGAGGATCGTTTGGAAGTGGCAAATATCTCACATTTTTCACAAACTGATCAATGTTTGTGACCAATCGATTTATTGGCAAAATATACAACGGATAGGTAAAATCCTCCAAAATTTTATTAGGACCGGTATGAAAGAAAAACACACCGTTTTTTTTAAGAACTCGTGAGATTTCCTGTAATGCGATCTCAACCTCAGGTTTATAGAGGTGCTCCAGCACGTCAATACACATGACCACATCAATAGAATTGTCTGGAAATTGAAGCTTTTGTATGTTCATGACGTGGAATGTCGTTTTTTGTTGAATTGATTTGGGTGCTTTTTTTCGGATACCTTCAGCTAGTGCGATACCATCACTTGAATAGTCAATGCCGATCACTTTTTTCACGATTTTCGCAAGGTACAGGACAAGATCACCGCGTCCGCAACCCACATCCAGCACACAGTCGTTTGAAGATAATGGAACTTTCGAAAGCAAGTACTTTACACGAGGATGGAGCGTTCGTCCCCGATTCTTTCTGAACTGTTCGGAACCTAAACACACCCGAAGATAGTACTCTTTTGTATAGACTGAAGATGGAACGCTTTTCATCATATTTGCGATAAACCTACTTTTTCCTTGCCACAACTAGCAATGATAATCCAAATGGTATCCGAAACTTTGTTGCAAGCCAAGTTTCTTTTCTAAAGATGATATGCAACACATTATTTGCTTTTATTGGCATATCATAACAATCACTATCATGTCGATGTTTTTTAAAAGTGGATTTAAAGATTCGCACGAATAAAATGAGTGGGAAAAAGAGAGTGTTGAAGTATGAACTATGTTCAATCGTGAATCCGTAATGCTTCAATAACTGAATAAGTTGTGTTCGAGTATAACGTCGCCTATGTTGATGCAGTACATCCCAATAGGAAAATAGCCAGGGATACGCGGGAACAGTAATAATAATAATTCCATTCGTTTTCATTACGCGTGCTAAGTTTGGCAAGGACTTCTTATCGTCAATATGTTCGAGAACATCAAGCAATGTAACGCCGGAAAAACTGTCCTTTGGAAATGGGAGACGTTTCTCTAGGTTCGCCCATAAAAGTTTTGCTTTCGGTTTTCGTTTTCTTGTCAACGACAATGACTTTTTACTAAAATCAATCGCTGTAACAATATATTTCTTATCAACGGTCTTTGTTAATAATCCTGTACCGCACCCCGCATCCAACAACGGAGCGCCTCTTTTTACATATTTCTTTAAAAGTTCGAGCACCATTTCGCGACGCGCCGCAAACCACCAATAATCATCTTCCTTGTCAAACATTTCCTGAATTTTTATTTCATCCATA
>CAYILC010000013.1:0-17221 GCA_964364145.1 uncultured Pseudomonadales bacterium | reverse complement strand
TTTGCTCGTTGATTTCCACAAGAACCACATCAACACCAACTGCGAGCGTGACTTTGGAAGCGTCGTAATTGAGATCGGACACCTTGAACTCATCACCAATTTTCAACAAAGAAGAAATATTCAACACGAATTTTTCCGGCAAATCATTTGGTAATGCCTCTACCTCAATTTCGTTGATTAAGGAAATGAGCACTCCGCCATCCTTAACAGCAGGAGATTCGCCTGTAAGTTCAATCTGAACATTGGCTTTTACCTTCACATTCAAGTTCACTTGACGCAGATCAACGTGAGTGATTTGACCGCGGACTGGATCAACAGAATAGTCTGCTACAAGTACCGGACGAGCTTCTTTTTCACCTTCGACATGCACATGTAAAACACTCGTTTCGCCGGCTTTTTTGAACAAGGCATTGAAAGCTTTTTCATCAAACTCGATATTGATTGGCTCGGTGTTCCCGTAAATATGGCCTGGCAAAATATGCGCCAAACGTAACAACTTCACTTTTTTACCAATAATGGTGCGCTTTTTCGCATGTAGAACATTTTTTTCTGAAGTCATGCCGGTTCTTTCTTATTTCGCAACAAATGTAACGTCTTTGAGTTAACGAAAGAGAGGTGATTGTATCATTGCGATCACTGGACTTCAACCGCCAGGTATTGATGCTTGTCGAGCTTGGTGTCAAACTGCACGAGGTTTCCGGAAACCGCTCCATCCGGCGCCAATTTTGTGATCCGTAATGGTTTTTGTGTGGTAATCGAAAATGAGATCGGGTCGCCTCCGGTACCGGCCTGCCTCTGTGTAAAAATCGCATACGAAAATGTCTTTGGTTGTGTCATGGTCGTCACATAATTTACTTGAACATCAACCGTCTTTCCCACCGGTACTTCGATGGTAAATCCAACTTCACGTTTACCATACTGTGTTTTCTGCGCAATCACCGATCCAGAAAGCGCAATTTTATCTACCAAAATACTATTTACTTGAGTGAATTCCGGCAAAACAAGACGGACGTAATTTTTATACGTTCCGGATGGCCAAGCCGTTGATAGCGCCGTGTTGGTGTAGTGTACGGTGTACGTATGTACCGCCGCTGTTTGAGACAAGACAACATTGTGCTCAACATATCGTTTGATCGAGTAGTTTGCGCGATTTACACTAATATTTGAGTCAACTTGAAATAGTGTGTCCACCACACATGTTCTGTCCGTAAATGCTGGAGGACATGGTGGTGTTAATATCGTTCCTGTTACGCCAACTAAGGCCAATGCGTCTTCATCTTGCTGATTACGCATACTGATCATCATGTCGCTATTCTGTAAGGCGCTAAACAGCACTCCACCAAGATTTCTGCCTTCTTCATCCTTCACTTCCTGTAATTTGGAAAATACTGCCTCTGTTACCGAACTCAACAGCGCTTTCTTGGACTGATCATTTTGAAACAGCGACTCACTCTTTGTAAATAAACGTTCCATTAAGTTGTCCGCAGTAATATGTTCTTGCTTACTCCCAACCGCCACAGATCCAACCGCGCGCAGTATTCCCTCAAGTACAGCCGCATTAATAGCGATGGTCCCGTCTACAGGTCTCCCCATCTCCTTCTCCACAAACCACTCGGCCTGTCGAGCAACAAACGGGAAGTTTGTGTTCCAGTTACTATCGCGGAAATACCATTGAGTTTCACCGAGTTGCGCGCGAAGGTCTGCGGGAGGATCAACCTTTCCCTTCAAGAGATTATCTGCCTCGGCGACATCATGCACCTGCACATCTAATAACTTTCCACGATCAAAAGTAATCAACGCAAATGACTCAAGGAAACCACCGGAAGCACGAAGTTCTAAAGGATTCTGAATCAGCACGAGATATGTTCTTTTTTGTGCCGACCCTAATAGCGATGGTAGTACAGACAAGAGGTGTTGTTGCTTCACCAGATCACGACGTATGCCTCCAATTGTTTTCTCCACCTCTGCTGCCTTTATCGTTGGTAAAAATGGAATTGTACTTGTAAGCGTTCCTAACTCCGCAGAGAACTCTCCAAGATCTTTGCTTGCTTGCTCTATCTGCGATGAAGCAATTGCAAAAAAGTCCAGAGGGTCGTTCTCTCCGCGAACAACTGCCCCATATACCTTCATAAGTGTTTGGTGATATGTCTCAAGAGACCCCACAGCAACACTATTTTTTTTGACAAGTTCGATTGCAAGTTGTTGACTCTCAAGTTCTGAAGAAAGACCAAGAGGATTTGCTAACCAAAGAAGACTCTGTGTTGCCATCTCAAATTGTTTTGTTATGCTATCCAGCTTTACTAAGTCTTGTGTCTTTGGTGGTACTGCTCCCTCCCCCACCAATGAAAGATAGGCAAACTTCATGTTTCCAACAAAAACTTTTTCTAGGACTATATAACCAAGTATCGGCATCATGAAGAATATGAGGATGCATGCACTAATAATGAGTACGTTCTTATGACCTTTGATTCTCACTCCCAATCCCTCGTTAGGTTTCCACACTCTTGGTGCGATTTCTTTCGGTGTTACTCCTACCTTTTTTCCTTTCAATCGCCAGCTATTTTCCTCAAGCGTATCATCATTCTGATGAAAAATTTTCTGAAGGAGATGTCCTTCATGTCTAGGTGATATTTGTGCAGAACTTCTATTGATACCCACAATGTCTTTATCGACGTCTTTATCGACATGTAGCAATTTTTCCTCTGGCAAATGGGAAAATAATCCTGTTTTCTGTGGTTCTTCTCTCTTGATATGAACCTGAATAGGAGGAATGTTTATCTCATGATGAAGATGTTGAAGTCGAGGTATATGAAACGACTGCTGTCTCTGGTTATGTGATGATGTTGGTTCTGGTGATGTTCGTTCTGGGGTTTCATGTTGTGATTCGACAGTTGTCTCAATATCTCCTCCGTTCCTCAAATGAGGAAGCACAATCTCTTTCTCTATCCCAAAACGACGTTCAGAAATGACTTCGGATGTTATCTTTTCAGCAAAGATCTCCCTCTCTTCTTTTTCTGGTTCTCGATCTGTTATTAAAACAAGCGTGTTGGAGTATTTTTTCCGAATCTCTCGAGAAAGATCGTCAGATCCTTTTCCATAGGTAACAATAACAAGTGGCGATCCCATTTCTTTTGCCAAAGAAAATGCACCTCTCCACTCCCCCAATCCAGAGGTTATAAGCACAATTTTATAGGCAAAAACAGGTTTTCTTTTAGGTAATTGCGAATGTGAAATAATAAAGAAATCAGGAAAAACCTCTTGAAGTTTAACTAGTATAGCTTCTTTGATTGCAGATTCTTCGCCAAAGACAACCAACGAAACCGGCTCCTCTACTGTCTCTGTGACGAAGGCTCTGTTCTGGGCAGAACTCATTCCCCTATTATGGTCTAGACTGTGTTGTACTCGCAACTGGTAACTCCTGGGCAAGCCCCAAATTTATAACTATTTCACATTCTTCTCTCGATCATCAAAAGAATTAGTCTTGCTAAAAATCCGTTAGGATTGATTATCGTGCATGTCCAAAGCCTGGTTTACCAAAGCATCTGCTTCTGCGTTTTCTGCTCGAGGAATATGCTGAAATTCTACGGAAAAACCAAGAGAGGAAATAAGAAATTTAATCTTTTTGACGTAGAGAAGAATATGTGGTTTTTTGATGGTATATCGACCACTCAATTGTTCGACAACGAGTTGTGAGTCTAGTTTAAACACAATGTGTTGTGGGGTAGAGAAGTGGTTGTTGCCTTTCTCTTGGAGAAGCCATGTGAGTGCGCGGGAAACCGCTTCGTACTCGGCCGTGTTGTTTGTGGCTATGCCAAGATATTGGCCAGATTCATATATCAGTTTGTTGCCATTGAGTACGACTATACCGGTAGCAGCATGCCCTGGATTTCCTCGAGAACCTCCATCAGTATAAATGATCATGCGTCCTCGCTAGACCCTATCACTGCCGCGGGTTTGGCAACTGTATTATTATCATTATTGGTGGATTGAATAGATAGATACCCTTGTGGGAATACTGTGAGTAGGCGATCTCGACCCGTTCCATCAGACTGTGTCTCAACTCCCTTGTCCTTCATAAGTGTATGGACATACCGACGCTCATTACTTGAGAGATAGGGGAGTGTAAAGGGTTCGTTGGTTGCACTAACCCGATCTATGGCCTCGTTGGCAATTCTTTCAACAATTTCTTGGCGTCGGTCGAGATAATCATTCACTGCAACCGTGATGCGCTTTTCTCCGAGTTCTTCTCGAAAGGTTAACGAAAAGATTTTCTGCAACGCCTCTATTGTTTCACCGCGGCGACCAATCATCATTCCGGAGTCTTCTTCAGATACTTGGATTGCTACTCGAACTCCTTCGTCCTCCTCAACAATCTCTACTTGTGATCCTTGAACTCCCATGTGGGCGAGAAGGGTAGTGGTATAATCCTGTATCTTCATACTGGCTCCTTTTTATGACTAGTTTTTGCCTATGTAGATGCTAGATACTAGTTATCTAGTATCTAGCATCTTATTCCGCACCCATTGCACGGCTTGGCGAGAGAAGATAAAGAGGCCGCCCGGCCCTGAAATGATCCACTGTTGTCCAATACTAAATATCGTAGAAACCACCCAATACATCGCAAGTCCTGCGGGGAAACTAAATGCGGCGATGCCGGTAACCACAGGCATCATAAACACCATCTGCTTCTGCATTGCTTCAGCCATATCTTGGACGCCTTCCTCTTTTTTATTTAATTCCTGGATTTTTTTGGACTTTGCATTGTCTGGAACAAGATTGTGTGTTTCCACCCCTGGAAGAATCATAAGTGAGAGCACCAGCTGCGTAACTCCAGCCAAGATTGGTAAGACATATGTTTTATCCGGCTTCGCAAGATCAAATCCTAAAAACAACGTGTTTATCGTTAGGCCACTAATCTCTTTCGTATTGAGAAAGGTATTAAGAACTTGATACAACGCGATTAATACAACGAACTGCAAAAGATAGGGGATACAGCCAGCTGCTGGATTAATTTTGTGCAGTTGATACAACTTCATCTGCTCTTCTTGATGTTTTTTCTTGTCATGACCAAACTGTTTTTTTAACTTATCCAACTCTGGCTTAAGGTTTTGAATCTTTTTCTGCGACTTGATTGCCGGAACCGAGAGTGGAAACAGCACCATTCTCAAAATAAATGTAAAAACAATGATCGAGACGCCAAAATCGCCAATGTTCCTATAGAGGAAAAGAAGAAATTGGAGAAGTGGATCGGTAATAAATGAAAACATATGATTCAACTCTATCTGCAGTGTAAGATGTGTTTTGTTCCTAAAAAGATACCCCGCATTGTACCATACTTACGGATGCACTCTATGGCGTACTCGCTGCAGGTGGGGGAGTGTTTACATTGCGGAACCGATCCAAACACAGATCTTTGTATAGCATCTAAGGCAGGTTTAAGTGTTTGATATACACGAATGAAAAAAACTGCAAGGTGCTGAGTGGGGGAGAGGGAACCTGGGGTTGTTTTTGTCATTTGCGTTAGTTTTGTGAGAGTCCATCTAAAAACTGCTGGAGGTCCTCAAGAATTTTTTCTTCATTTCGCGACCGAATATAGATCACCAGATCTACTGGTTGTTTTTCGATTGGTTGGGCAAGAAACCATTCATATAATGTGCTTCGAACAACGCGTTTGATCCGATTGCGGTCGGTCGCGAGTGGAATTACTGAAGCTGGCACCACCACCGCTCCTCGAGAAAGAAAAACATCATTCGGAAACCATAAAAAATTCATCGTCTGCGAGCTTCTGCGATGAAAACGCCGAAAAGCATCTGGAATACTGCGAAGGGGGAGGCGGTGAGAACGAGAAAGCATGGTGCTATTGTACGCTCTAAAATTGGAGAAACAACGTTGACAAAACTCGTCTTAAACAGTCAAACGCGCGCGGCCCTTAGCTCTACGTCGACCAAGAAGTTTGCGACCAAGTCGTGTCGCCACGCGTTTCAAAAATCCGTGTGTTCGCGCGCGCTTCTTTTTTTTGGGTTGCCAAGTTCGGAATGTTTTTGCCATGTGGGGATTGTATCAGAAGACTTGAGAATGCGCCACCACCCGCCACTACTGTAAACTCTCGGTAAACCAATAATTTCCACCCGTCAACAGTTCCCGCTTGCATCTAAAAACAAAACTCGTTACTATGTGAATAAGTTTCATTCTCCTGCCTAGAAAAAAGCAAGATATTCACAATTATATATTTCTGTTGTGAACAATTGCTTTTCCCGACTGTACATACCTCAATATATGTGGCGCGGAGCACAAATATACATGGCAACACCTTTGACCCCTGACAAGCTTTGGGAAACAGTGAACGGCGACCTTCAAACCACATTGTCGCCTGGAACATTTACTATGTGGATAAAAAGCTCACACATAACCGAGATAAAAGAGGTTGGTGAGGATCGAAGAATTATTACTTTAGCAACCAACAGTCCATATCACCATCAAATGCTTGAAGAGCGTCTCTATGCTCAAATCAAGGACGCTCTCGATCGCATTACTGGAAAAAAGAACGAACTCCAGTTCACTATGTCTGTAAAAAAAGATGCGGCAAACATTTCGTCTGCACAAGCAGTCCCTTTGTCACAATCTCAAAAAAAATCACCAACGCAGTATTTTAGGCACCAATCGCAACAAAACAGCCAGCCCCCAACCCTTTTTCAACAATACTCTCAACCTATACAGCAGTTTCAAGAACAAGTCTTTCACAACGCGTTGCATAAAGCGGGGTTGCGCGAAGACTACGTTTTCGAAACCTTCGCCGTCTCAACAAGCAATGAGATGGCTCACGCCGGAGCAATTGCTGTTTCACAAAATCCAGGCAAAGCATACAATCCGCTGTTTTTGTATGGGGGTGTTGGGGTGGGGAAGACCCATCTTATGCAGGCCATCGGTAATAATATTTTACGAAAAAACCCAGACTCCTCTATTTTCTATACGACTGGCGAACAATTTACCAACGAGATTGTGGCGGCAATACAACAGAAAAAAACCATTCAACTCAAACAGCGCTTTCGTTCGTACCAAATCTTGTTGGTTGACGACATCCAGTTTATTGCCGGAAAAAACACCGTACAAGAGGAGTTTTTTCACACCTTTAACGCAATTATGCCGGCCGGCGGCCAAATCATTTTAACCTCTGATCGCCCCCCGCACGAGATCCACCTCCTTGAAGATCGTCTAAAGTCGCGTTTTGAGGCGGGTCTTATTATTGATATTCAACAACCCACCTTTGAGCTTCGCACCGCAATCATCCTTATTAAATCAAAAAAGCTTGGTCTAGAGATTCCCATGGATCTGGCACAACGCATCGCTTCGGAAGTAGAAAGTACAAGAAAACTTGAGGGAATAATAGTAAGGCTCCATTCGGAGGTGGTGTTGTTTAAAAAACCACTCACCCCAGAGTTGGTATCCAGCATGTTAGAAAGAACAGAGCTTGTAGAGTTCCCCAAACACAATATTAAGTCTGGAGATGTTATTAAAACTGTTGCCAACCACTTCCATATTTCCACAGCCGCCATGAGAGGCCCGTCGCGCATGAAAAACCTTGTTGAGGCCAGACATATTGCCATGTATATACTCCACGTCGAGCTTGGAATAGCCCTAGAGGAAATTGGTGGAACATTTAACGGAAGGGATCACACCAGCGTTCTCCACGCCTCAAATAAGATTCGCGATCTTATTCCCTCCAACGAGACAACCCGCACGAATGTAAACGGCATCAAGACAAGCCTTGCTTTTTTCACTTCTACTCCCTCATAAAACACCAGCCTTGTGGTTTGAGTGAATATCTTTGGGGAAAACGTGTGGGTTTCTTTCTTTCATGCGTGAATATGTGTATTCTCCACCCAACCTTTCCCACTTATACACATTTTCCCGGGATTATCCACAATCTTATCCACAACTCTCCACCCAGTATTCAACACGAATTTTCCCCAATCTACTCGGCTGGCACTCGTCGCGTTTTCCTCTTTTCCCCAGTACTACTACTATCTACTACTAACATATATAGATATTCATAGAAAGGAAGATCTTTCTTTTTTACATATCCACACGTACAATGCGGGCAGTATGAAAATCCGAGTACTCCAAGAAAATCTTATCAAAGCTGTTCAGGATGCTCTCAAGTTTATTTCTTCCAAACCCCCCATCGCAATCCTCTCATGTATTCTTCTGGAGACCAAAGATGGGAAACTGCACCTTCGGGCAACAGATCTTTCTGTGAGTATTCATGCAGTTATTGGATGCAAGGTTGAAAAGGATGGGGTGGTCGCTATTTCTGGAAGGGTTTTTGCGGATCTTCTTTCCACGTTACCCCAAGGGCCATTGGACATTATGGTAGACGGAGGGAGACTTTTAGTAAAATCTACTAAGGCGAGCTCTTTCATAGCTATTACAGAAGAAAAAGATTTCCCTGGATTTCCGGAAGAAAAAGGGAAAAGAATATCACTTAACCTAAAACAACTCTCTTCGCTACTGGGGCTTGGAGGGGTTGCGGCGGGCATAGATGAAACGCGCCCAATGTTCTCTTGTTTACGATTTGAGTACGGAGAAAAAGGGCTGGCGGTTATAGCGACGGACGGATATCGCCTTAGTAGAAAGGTGGAAAAAGTTTCATGTAAGGATCGTGGCGGAGTCATGGTTTCTGCCCGCATAATGAGAGAGGTTGAGAGAATTCTTCAAAGACTCGCAAAGGACTCTGTGGATATTGCTCTTTCAGAAGAGTCTGGGCAAGTATTTTTTACCACAGGAGATTGCGTGATTGCGTTAAGAATGATCGAGGGGGAGTATCCCGCATATCGAGCCATTGTCCCACAAGAATGTGAGACGCAAATTGAGGTCTCCGCCGCAGAGTTGCTGTCTGCGGCAAAAACCGCAATGGTGTTTAGTAAAGAGGTTTCCGGGATTATTACGTTGAAAATAACCGGGAAGGTAATGTTTGTCTCCTCTATTGCATCGACGGGAGAAAGTAACAGCGAGGTTGATATAAAAATGATCAAAGGAAGTTCTGGAGAAATCTCTTTCAATGGAAAGTATCTTATTGATTTTCTCGGGGCGATTGGAGATGTTGACCTTTGGTTTGGGATGAATGAGTCGCTAAAACCCGGGATGTTTACTCTTCCAACAGAAAAAGATTTTTATTATGTGGTGATGCCGTTTAGGGTGACGGGGAAATAGTCGCTTGTAGTGAAATAAAAAATTCTCACACAATCTTCTGTTGTGTGGCCGCGCGTCTTTGCAAGATTTCTTCAGGGTTTGTGGTAATGAGTTCGTGCTCTTCGGGTGACGCAATCACGCGCAATGCGACGTGGTTCTGTCCCGCAAAAAACAAGCCCTCTCCAACGTCACACGCCATCAAAAACCGCTTTTCACCCTCACTAAGGAAGAATACTTGCGAAAGATATGGAATGGCCGCGCTGGACTGCTTCATAAGGAACTGGATGGAGGAGTTGGTCACAATTGCTTTTCCATAATCATTATTTAAGAAATCTTCAACGTCCTGCGTGATAGTAGTGATACCAAGATAATACTTGCGCGCCCGCTTTGCGATCGAGTGAATAAAGTTTGCGCTATCTTTATACTTCATAAAGTACCACGCCTCATCGATAATTAAGATGCGGCGTTTGAGTTTTTTGCGAATACGCGTCCAGATGAAATCAAGGATGAGGAACATGGCGATGGGGCGCAGGTCATCCTCAATATCGCGCACAGAAAAAACCGTGAACTGATTTTTTAAGTCAAAGTTGGACTTTTGGTCAAAGATGCCGCGGAACGATCCTTTGATAAATTTCTCCAGTCTAGCCGATAGATTCTGAGCTTCGGAACTCTCCATGCCAATCAGCGCCTTGTACAAATCCTCCATGAGCGGCGGCTCATTTGCTTGTGTGGCTGGGTCTGGCGTAATCCCCTTGGCTTTATATGCCGCAACCAACGCCCGATCCAACATTGCGTCTTCTGTTGGAGAGAGTTCGCCCATCATAATTTTTAACAGCGTGTGGATGGAAATAATTTTCATTCCCAGTTCGTTCTCGCCATCCTCATAGACGGCAGATAAATCGAATGGATTGATTTTTTTGGGAGAGTCGAACGAAAAGTTGATATATTCACCCCCAACCGCCGTACACAATTCCTCGTACTCGTGTTCTGGATCCAAGATAATCACCTCGGCGTCGAACATGAGTTGGCGCAGTGCCTCCAACTTCACCGCATACGACTTTCCGGCACCAGACTTTGCAAAAACAACCATGTTCGCGTTCTCCAGACTAAACCGGTCGAACACCACAAGGGACTCGTTGTGCTCGTTGATTCCATAGAGAACGCCTTTATCACTTGTAAGTTCTGCGGACGTAAAAGGGAACGTTGTTGCAAGAGAAGTTGTATCCATGTTTCTTGTAATAAGAAGTTTGTCTAGGCCAATTGGCAGGGTGGTTTTAAAACCGTCCTCCATTTGGAGTGCGGCAACCTTGCTCACTATGAGCAATGAGCCCAGCATTGACCGAATTTGATTTGTGACCTTGTCTAATTCATCAATAGATTCCGCGCTGATGGTGATGTATAAACCAAATTGATAGAAGCGTTCGGCCCCCTTTGCGAGCTGTTCTTGAATTGAACGCGCGTCTTCCAACTTAATCTCGGTATTAATATTGCTAAGTTTTCCCTGCTTAATATCTGAGCTGATCTCGGCCTCCATCTCGGTAATTTTTCTTCGTAAGTCATCGAGGATTTTTTTCACTTCAACCGGGAAAATGTGCATGGAAATATCCAGTGAGTGTGGAAAGTTAATGAGTGGAGAAAGCCAGTTTGCGGGAACGGTTCGCGGATAGCCGGCTACAAACAACGTGCGTGTGTAAATGTTGTTGATTTTTTGAAACGAAAAATCTACCTCAATGGCCTCTGGAGAAATAATGTCCTGAATACTCACTAGGCCGGAAGAAAAAGACTTGAGCTCTTGTTGTGATTGTTGTGCTTGTTGGTCTGCGATGGTGGCCGCGGTTTGAGCGTTCGGATCGGTTGAGGCTATGGCGTTTACGTTGGCAGGGGCTTTCTTTTTGCCAAACAAAGAACCGAGTGATGGAATAGTGGGCAGTTGAAGGGCCATAACTTTAACATATTACCATGAGATGTGAGCTTTTGTTTTGTTGCTATCTTTTTATGCTTGTCCACCAAATACCTCGGCAACCGGTGGAGTTTGTTGCTGGGGTTGAGATGGGCTTAGCCCCGAAGGATTTTCTTGAAGAAATGATGGCTGATTTTGTGATTGAGTATCGGCTATGGTGGAAACGTTCGGACTTTGTGTCGTCACTTCCGTATTCTGCGGCCCAACGTCTTGTGTAAAGTTTTGCAACGCAGGTTGTTGGATCACACCAGACAAACTTGCTTCCACAACAGCGGTAGTGTAACTGCGGGTATCGGTCATTTTTTGTCCTTCATACGATCCAGGATTGTAAATTGTGTAAAGCAGTTGAATGAGTTCTTGCGTATTCAATTGTCTTGCCATCAACCCAATGCGGCCAAACTGCGCGATAAGGTGGTCTCGCTTTGGTTCGAGATCGGTGAGCGCTCGCTCTAAGATGTATGCTCGGTCTAGTAGTGGCATCTCATTCTTCTTCTTTATTGATGGAATCATAGACTTTGCATCAACAGAGGCGCCTTTGTATGGAATTGCGACATAAAACTTTTTGTCCAGGATGCGGCGCTCCTTCACAAGTTCGCTCACAAACTCGCGGTATCGCCGAATCTGCGTTTTGCGAAGCGGTGAAAGGGTTTTATCTTCCCACTCCTGCACATATCGCAAATATGTCGTCACATCTTTTTTCTGCGACCGCACAACAATTTCGATGGGGAATGATAGAGAGTTTAAGAGTCCAGCGTATGAGTAAATGATTGAGTCTTGTTCTTCTTCGGCCAACAACCCAAAATTTATTGAACTCACCGCCAACACCATCGCAACGGAACCATCGCGGAGAATAACAATATCATTGGTGACGTCAAAGATCTCAAGATAGTTTTGTGTGGTGGATTGAATATGAGTGTTCATGCTGTTTTTGCTCGAACTTCTAATGGAAGGACAACCTTTCCTTTTAGTGACAACTTCATTGTATCAAAGGAGAAGCCGTCTTTTTCGACCGTTAATTCATACTCGCCTTCCGGTAGGGGAGTTGAGATTGAGAACTGCCCAAGTTTGTTTGATCGGAGCGCGCGAACGGGCATTCCTGTGTGGTCACGAATCTCAACAATGCATTGTTCAATCATTTTTCCATTAGGATCTAAGATCATGCCAACAACGAGATTGGGAATGGTTGGAGTTTTAGGAAACGGAAGTTGAGCGTTTGTTTTTGCTGGGACAGCCCCGGACGCGAACTGCGGCGCAACGGTTTGCTCCTGATACTCTCCAGCCTCTCCGGACAATGAAACATTTTTATTCTCAAAGATTGTTGTGGACTTGCCCGGTTCAACAGAGATAATTTGATCTTGAGGGATGTTTACCGGTGAAGTATAGATTGCCTCGATGCGAGTGCGATCATCAACCAATGGTTGTGCCGCCTGGTCTGAGGTAATTGTCGTGGCCTCTTGCGGCGGCAGAGAATAGGCCGCATGAAGACTGTGCATCGAAACCTCGAGCGATGGTTTTTCAATTTCATCATGTCGATGTTCCATTGTTATTTCTCCATGAACTGGCGTGGTTTGGAATAAATCAAGCACTGTTGCGGCTCGTTCGTCGAGTTCCTCAACGGCATCCTTTTGTGTTGGAGAGATGGATTGGAGATAGGCCTCGGCGCGTGCGCGTTTTCTTGGTAAAGCCGTAAGATCCTCGTCGGTCGCATGTTGTTGTGTGTTTTTTGTGAAGGTGAACACGTCCGGAATATGGATGGTTTTCTTCCAGTAAAACTTTGTTGGGTTGTAAATGGCGCGAATAAAAGCAATGAACCAGTGATCAAGCGGTCGCTCTTCCAGTGGAACAAAAGCGAACGCGACGCCAAGGACTACAAACACAAAAACAAGCGGCCATTTGAGAAGATCCGGTAGGTTTGAGGTGTAGGAAAGGAATGCAAAAAGACCGCCCGCGGCAAGCTCAAAAAACTGCTTTAGCGTCATGTTTCCAATGAGGTGAAACTCATAGGAGGTAATGTTTTGGGGAACCGGGTGCTCCTGCATAAGATCATTCTAGCATTTAGCATCTAGATTCTAGATGCTAAATGCTAGAATGAAAGAACATACAGTTAAAACTTGGGTTGATTGGGCTCTTTTTGTTCAAAATATTGCGCAAATTCTTTTTTGAATTGGTCCACCGTCGTGGGAGAAAAATGCCAAATGTGAAAAAGAGTTCCGGTGACCGTGTGAGCGTTAAACGCTATTCCACGGCTTGGAAAAGCATAGATGGTATAGCCTTCATCTAAAGATGTGGTGATGAGTTGTGGCGGACCTAGCTCTTTGAGATAATCGGCAATTTTTTTAGGATTTTCTGTGGGAATCCACTCGCGAACAAAGGAGACCGTTCCGGTGTTGTTGGTTACAACTTCATGAGGAAATGATGGATAGTCTGACTTAAATCCATATACAACCTGATCTCCTTGCTGTTTTGTTCCAACGGGTTGGCCGAGCGTTTTTTCTAAATCTGCAATAGATGTTTTCCCTGGAATCACTCCGTTCCATGGATAAAGCACTCGTTGTTTTTGCTGTAGCACAACAGTGATCATGATTACGAGAACAAGCGCAAATCCAATTAAAGCTAAACCCTTTTTATTGGTGATCAAAAAATGGAAGTCTTTAGATAGATTAGAAAGTGTTAGCTTTAAGGGTGTGGGCATAGACATATTATATCTCACCTCCAAAAACGTTTGTTCGGATCCAATCGTATAGTTGTGGTTGTTCTCTATTAAAGTTAAAGGTTCCGCAGGCAGCAAAGTCAGGATCAGTCGCAGCGCCGGGATAGCACCCAGGGTTGATATAAATTGTGTTTGCCTCGGCGAATGTTTCGGGAATTATGTGAAAAGCACAATATGTTTTTAATGGATAGGTTGGAAAACATCCAGTGATTGTGTTGTTCTGTGCCATTTTTTGTCCCAAACCCGTTCTATTATCCAACACGTGGCCCATTTCATGAATGAGGGTGTAGTTTACTACGCCCTGACTCCATCCAACTGAAGATCCAAGCACTTTCATGCGCATAACAATGGTATAGGTTGCGCCCGTGTGAAATATTTCACCTGCTCCTTCTTTATTTGGTGCATACGCAACATTAATATCCCCTAGAGCGCATAATAAATTGAAATATGTTTTGGAAGCGAACACTTGTCCGGCTGCTTGTGAGATTTGTGAGATTTGTGCATCGGTAAGTGGTTCGAGCGTGTCGCCAACTAAAGGAGAAAGAGTATTAATATCAGCCAGTTGAGTAATGGGTTTGAGACAGCCGATGTTTGGTGGTTGTAGTCCCCTGTAAGGAAGATTCAGCAACCCCCCCGCATATTGTCTCGGCGTAAGGAACGAACTCATAATAATACTCTGCACAACAACGGTTCCAACAACTATCCCAACGGTTCCATAAATAACAGCATTTACAGAGATAGGAGCTCCCAACACCTCTTGAGCGGCCCCATTCATTCCCGCAAGATGCCGCGTTGTGGCTTGTGCGCCGCTGGCCGCGTTTTTCGCTGTGGTACCGGCAAGTTCTCCTACTCCACGCGTAAGATTATTCAGCCCGGCTTGCAGTGAAGAAAGAAGATTGAGTTGCTGAAAAAATGCAACCGCCGCGTTCCAGGCTTTTAGTGCTCCCAAAATCCAGAGTATGGGGCCAAGAATATTTAAGGCAATGATAAACATTATTCCCTTGAGAAGGAGGTCAAACAGTTTGCCGGCTAAGCGGAATTTGTCAAAAACAGATTTATCAACGATATCTCCAATGATGGGAATATTGCGCACGACTCCGGCAACTTGGTAAATCTTTTCGACAGCCTCAAATGCTTCTGGCCCAAGGAAAAGAAATCCAAATACTTTTGCGGCGAACAAGCCCATTTCTTCATCTTTTCGTTTTTGCGCCTTCTCGTCGTCTTGTTCTGCATCAAAGAAAGGGAGAGAAAAAGACTGATCAAGATCATCTCCCTCTACATTCATGAGGAACGAGGGCATCATTTCGTAATAATCCGCTTCGCCATCGAACCGATCGAAATGTATTTGTGTTTGAATATCGGTCGTTTCAATCCCAAAGATTTGGCCAAAAAGATAGGTAATGGTTTTTTCGCGAACGGAAAAGATACGCTTGCCTTTTTTATTCAGAACATGCGTCTTTTGAGCATTCATCTCCATGTGATATTGGAGTTCTGCCTTGAACCCAAGAGCGCGTTCAATGATGTTTTTTTCTTTTTCAGTGCTAGGTTTGCGAGTTTGTATACTTGCTGTGGAAGAAAACATCGCCAAACCAACACCTTTGTATCCACGCCCTTGAATCGTGAGTTCGAGACTTTTATCTGCCTCTTTTTGCATCGGTCCAGGAACGTTTTGCGGAACTGCATAGAGCGCGGCAAGATTTCGCTGTGATGGAGTTTCGGCAGAGTTGTGGAAAATCGCTAAAGAAATCTTGTCGCTATAGTGGAGAAGAATCCTGGCAAGAAACCGATCGCTTTTTTCGCCGGTTGCGAATCGGAAAGCCTCGATAATACTATTTGCTTCATGACCAAACGATTGCTTAAAAACAGCAAAGAACGCATCAAGATCACGATCACTAAGTGCTGTAGTGTATTGTTTTGTAATCCCTAGTCGTTGAAGACGGACAAAAATGTCCTTGATTTGCGAATCGGCAAGTCGACGACCATCCGGCAATCTTACTTGTTCGAGAAGATTGCGCAGTGAATCTTCAATGGTATCTGCAGAAATGGCGTGAGTTTCAGCAATGATTGCGATTTGAGCTGGAGTTAATGGGTTTTCCCCCAGCGACTTATCTTTGTTTACTGCTTGAACGTAAAAAGGTTCTATGCTTTGCGCAACCTTTTCGAGCGAATGTGTGTTTGAGAGTTGTTGAATTTCTGCTTCGGTACGTGGTTTACCATCTGCATTAACTGTCTGAATAAGATATTTTTTTAATGTTGCTTGAAACACAACACTGCGTTGCAGAGAAGACAACGTTTGCTGATAGATCTTTATTCTGGCAAAAGGGCTATTTTGTAGTGCGGTTTCAAGGTCTGTGCTGTTAAGACTTTTGAGTTTGACCAGAATAATCGGGGTAACATATCGAGCGATTTGTTCTGAAAACGCTTGATATTGATTTTCTGGAACTCCGTAGATTGAGGCGAGTTGATGCGTAATGGCGCTTTCGATGCGCATGACCTCGCGTCGGAAAAGACGATCGGACTCGGCGAGTTTTGTGAACGAGTCTTTCTCAAGTGGTTTCTGCGGATGTTTCTTTTTATCCTCTTCCTCTTTCTTTTTTTCTTTCTCGTCTTTTTCTTTTTTCTTTTTGTCCTCGTCAGCACCTTTTCCACCACCTGGAATAATGGGAATAGCAGCGGTTGGTAGTTCTGAAGGGGGTGTGGGAGAAGGAGTTTCTTCTATTGGCACCACAACGCGTGATGCCTCTTCTTGTAATCGTTTGAACTCCATAGTTTCGATAGTCTTGGCTTCGTAGAAACATTGGAGTAGCTCTAAAGCATCCTTAAAGTATTTTATCTCAGCTTTAACGCTGTTATTTATTCCTAGACTAGAGGTTTTTGCCGAGGCATCGAAGAGTTCTCTACCATGAAACAAGTCCTTTCGAATTCCATATGATGAGTAGGCATCAACTATACTTTTTACACCAATAACAATGTTTACTACCTGGGTATACGAGAGTCCAGTTGACGTATCTATAATCTCTTCTTTTTCGTTCTTTTCTTGTGCCTTTCGTACTTTTTCTAAATACCTTGGAAGGAGATTAAGATTCTCTACAAGTTTTTCAATATGGAACAAAGCCATACCTATTTTTTCTGGTGGCCAAGTTGAATAATCGTGAAGAGAATAGTAAAAATGTTCTACATATGGATTTTTTCTCAATGCTTCTGGAGTAAAAAACTGTGGCTGAGGCATAGATTGTATTGTAGCGTATTGCCAAATAATGGCCTAGACGAAGGAACTCATTTCTTATTTCGCTACAAGTCTAATGACTAGATACCGAGGAATTTTTTTCATTGAGAGATCATAAAATACATCTAGACAATTT